>DATJPE010000094.1 GCA_035506535.1 Actinomycetes bacterium
GTGCTCGACAAGCTCCTGCAGCAGAAGGTCATCTCCCAGCAGGTCCACAACGTGGCCGTCGCGACTCCGATGAGCAAGGAGCTGCACCCGCGCCAGATCCCCAACGGCTGCGCGACGTCGTACGCGCCCTTCTTCTGCGACTACGTCATCCAGATCCTGCGCAACGACCCGGCGTTCGGCGCTACCGCCGCTGACCGGCAGGCGCTGCTGGACCGCGGCGGGCTCACCATCCGGACCACCCTCGACCCGGCCCTCCAGCACATCGCCCAGAAGGCCGTCGATCAGGCCATCCCGCCCAAGGACCCCAGCCGCAAGATCGCCGCCGCGGTGGTCGAGCAGCCGGGGACGGGGGCGATCCTCGCCATGGCGCAGAACCGGGTCTGGGGGACGAACACCAAGGTCCGTGGGCAGACCACGATCAACTACATGGTCGACCAGAAGTACAACGGAACCGACTTCGGCATCGCTGCCGGGTCGACGTTCAAGGCCTTCACCATGGCTGCCGCCCTGGAGAAGCACGTCTCGATCAACACCCAGATCGACGCGACGTCGCCGAAGACCTTCACCCACTTCCACAACTGCACGACGGGCGCGCTCTATCCGCCCTACTCGCCGACGAACTCGACCACGTCGGGGGTCATGAACATGGCGAAGGCCGCGGCCTACTCGGTCAACACCTACTTCGTGGCCATCGAGGAGAAGATCGGCCAGTGCGCACCGGCCGCGCTCGCCGCCCAGCTCGGGATCCACGACGCCCAGGGCCGCGTGGTCACGGATCCGGGCCCGTCGTGGACGCTCGGGACCTACGAGACGACCCCGCTGGACATGGCCGAGGCGTATGCGACGTTCGCGGCCCGCGGCCTCCACTGCGTCAGCCGGGCGATCGTGTCGGTCACCGACCGGACCGGGGCGGCGCTGCGCGTGCCGGCCCGCAGCTGCTCGCAGGTGATCAGCCAGCCGATCGCCGACGGGGTCAACTACCTGCTGCACGGCGTCATCACGGGGCCGTACCCGGGCTCCACGGGCGCCCCCATGGCGCTCGCGGGCGGGCGGCCGGCGGCCGGCAAGACCGGGACCATCGACGACCACGCCGCGGTCTGGTTCGTCGGCTACACCCCCCAGCTGGCGACAGCGGTCACCGTCACCGACCAGCGCAGCGGGTTCGAGCACCCCCTGCTGAACATCACGATCAACGGCGTCCACTACGGCGAGGTGTTCGGCAAGAGCATCCCCGGGCCGATCTGGAAGCAGATCATGGACGCCGCGCTCGCCGGGCAGCCGTTCGAGAACTTCGTGCCCCCCGACCCGAAGATCATCGCCGGTGCCCAAGTGCGCATCCCCGACCTGACGAACCTCTCCGTCTCGGACGCCAAGAAGGCGCTGGCCGCGGTCGGCCTCACGGCGACGGTGAGCAAGAAGTGGGTCAACGTCGACGCCATCCAGTACGGCCACGTGGCGTCGTCGAGCCCGCCGTTCGGGACCTCGGTGGGCATCGGCAGCGAGGTCACCCTGTTCGTCTCGACCGGCAAGGCGCCGCCGGGGTCGCAGCCCACCTCCTCGGCGGGCGCGAGCGGGAGCCCGTCCGCCTCCCCGTCGAGCTCGCCGTCCTCCTCGTCCAAGCCGAGCAGCTCGGCGCAGCCCGGAGGGTCGTCCTCGCCCTGAGCGGGGGCCGGCTCAACTCCCGAGGGCCGTGCGCACGGCCGCGGCGACGCGTGACCCCTCGGCGCGCCCGGCCACGCGCGGGGTGAGCAGCTTCATCGTCGCGCCCATGGCCCGGGGGCCGTCCTGGCCGGCGGCCCGCACCTCCGCCACCGCCTGGTCCACCAGGGCGTCGAGCTCGGCGTCGCTGAGCTGGGCCGGCAGATAGGCGTCGAGGACCCGGCCCTCGGCCCGCTCCCGCTCGGCGAGCTCCGGGCGCCCCGCGGCGTCGTACGCCTCCGCCGCCTCCCGGCGCTTCTTCGCCTCGCGGCCGAGGACCTGCACCACCTCCTCGTCGGAGAGCTCGCGCGCGCTGGCCCCCGAGACCTCCTCGTTCGTGATGGCGGTGAGCGCCATGCGCAAGGTGGCGGTCGTCAGCTCGTCACGGCGGCGCATCGCATCGGTGAGGTCGGACTGCAGGGTCTGCTTGAGGGCTGCCACCAGGGCATCCTGCTCGATCGGAGACAATGGGCGCACCATGGTTGCCGGCTCCTCAGCGTTCACGCGCGTCGCCGCCCGGGCGCTGGTCGCCGGTGCGGTGACCAGCGCCGCCTGCCTGGCCTACGGTGCCGGCTACGAGGTCCGGGCCTTCCGGCTGCGGCGGGCGACCGTGCCCGTCCTGCCAGCCGGCCAGCGGCCGCTGCGCGTCCTGCACCTGAGCGACCTGCACCTGACGCTGGGCCAGGACAAGAAGCGGGCCTGGGTACGGTCCCTGGCCCGCCTGGAGCCGGACCTGGTCGTGAACACCGGGGACACCCTGGCCCATCCGCGGGCCGTCCCCGACGTGCTGGACGCCCTCGGCCCGCTCCTGGAGCTCCCCGGCGTGTTCGTGCTCGGCTCCAACGACTACTACGCGCCGAGCGTCAAGAACCCCTTCCTCTACCTGGTCGGCGGCACCGGCGACGACGCCCGCAGGACCCCCACGCACCGCGCGGTGCCCGACCTGCCCTGGCAGGACCTCGTCGACGGGATGAGCCGGCAGGGCTGGGTCGACCTGTCCAACACCACGGGCCGCCTCCAGGTGGACGGCCGGGAGCTCGCCTTCCGCGGCGTCGACGACCCGCACGTACGGCGTGACCGCTACGAGCGCGTCGCAGGTCCGCCGGAGGACGACGCCGACCTGGCCGTCGGCGTGGTGCACGCCCCGTACCTTCGGGTCGTGGACAGCATGGCGGCCGACCGGCTGCCGCTGGTGCTGGCCGGCCATACGCACGGCGGGCAGCTGTGCGTGCCCGGCTGGGGGGCGCTGGTCAGCAACTGCGACCTGCCGCCCCGTCGGGCCAAGGGCCTCTCCCGCCACGCCGAGGACACCTGGCTGCACGTCTCGGCGGGGATCGGCACCTCGCCCTACGCACCGGTCCGCTTCGCGTGCTACCCCGAGGCGACCCTGCTGACCCTCACCTCCCGCTGAGCTCCCCCGCCGCGGGGACCTGGCGGGGCACCGGCAACTCGTTTGGGCCGCCCTCCAGCGTCCGGCTATGCTGCCCGGGCACTTCGGGGTGTGGCGCAGCTTGGTAGCGCGCTTCGTTCGGGACGAAGAGGTCGTGGGTTCAAATCCCGCCACCCCGACGCAGGCCGAGCGCAAAGACAGCTTGCTGGCTTTGCCGAGGCCAAGGAAGGGGTCGAAGGCGCGAAGCGCCGAACACCCCGACGCAGGCCGAGCGCAAAGACAGCTTGCTGGCTTTGCTGAGGCCAAGGAAGGGGTCGTAGGCGCGAAGCGCCGAACACCCCGACGCGATCCAGGCGAGGTCTCAGCAGGTCGGAGGGACCGGCTCGGCCTCCGACCACGTCGTCTCGTGCACGGCCCCGCCGACCAGGGTCCGGGCGTACAGGATCTGGGCGTGCAGGATCTGGGCTTGACGAGCCCGCCGCGCCCAGGCGGGCCACCCGGCGACCCCGGCCCTCGCCAGACGCCCGACTAGATTCGGACGTGCCGATTCGACAACCGGGAGCGCCCATGGACAAGGACCTGGCCGAGCAGGTCGTCGACGTCGCCGCCCGGATCGTCGCCAGCGGAGCGGTCTCCGCCAACGGCCACGGCAACGTCAGCATCCGCGTTCCGGGCGCGGACGAGATGTACTTCACCGCGGGCCCGTCGCTTCGCGGCCACGCCGTCTCGGACGTGGTCCGGGTCGGGCTCGACGGCCGGCTGCGAGAGGGTGACCTCCCGCCGATCCAGGGCGCCGTCGTCGCGATGCACACCGCCATGTACGCCGACCGAGCGGAGGTGGGCTGCGTGCTGCACACGCACTCCCCGTTCGCCACGGCGTACGCGGTCGCACAGCGGCCCATCGGCTGCTGGATCGAGGCGTTGGCGATGTTCGGGCTGCCGTCGGGTGTGCCCGTCGCCGGATACGGCCCACGCGGGTCCGACGAAGCCGTCGATAACATCCGCGCCGCCGCTTCGCCCGGGGTGCCGGCCGTCCTGCTCGCCAACCATGGCGTCCTCGTCTTCCACCGCACCCCCGAGCTGGCCGTGCTCGTCGGCAGCGTCATCGAGGAGGCCGCGCAGGCCGGGGTCAACACCGCCGGCATCGGCGGCCCGGTGGAGATCCCCGAGGCGATGCGCGCCGCCGCCCTCCAGCGGACCATGGCCTTCGACGCGGCCGGGACGGCCCACGCCTGACCTGGACCGGCGCCTTCGCGACGAGGGCCGCCAACTCGACCCTGGTACGTCGCCACGCCAGGTCGTAGCCTCGGGTGACCCTTCGAGAGGGGGCAGCCCATGTTCATCCAGGTCATCCAGGGAACGGTCAGCGACCCCGAGGCCCTCAAGCGCTCCATGGCCCGGTGGATGTCCGACATCAAGCCCGGCGCGATCGGCTATCTCGGCTCCACCGGGGGCATTACACCCGACGGCCGCACCATCACCCTCGCCCGCTTCGAGTCCGAAGAGGCGGCGCAGGCCAACAGCGCGCGGCCGGAGCAGGCCGCGTGGTGGGACGAGGCGTCGAAGGCCTACGCCGACGACGTGACCTTCCACGACTGTCGCGAGGTCGACACCGGCTTCGGCGGCGGCAGCGACAAGGCCCGCTTCGTCCAGGTCATCCAGGGTCGGTCGGCCGACCCGCAGAAGATGCGGGAACTCGGCATGAGCGCCGAGGACGAGCTCCGCAAGATCCGTCCCGACATCCTCGGCTTCGTCATCGCGTGGCACGGCGACGGCGGCTTCACCCAGGCGGTGTACTTCACCTCGGAGGAGGCGGCCCGCGCGGGCGAGCAGGCGATGCAGGGCAACTCGACGATGGACGAGATCACCTCGCTCATGCAGCCGGAGGCCTTCTTCGATCTGCCCGACCCGCAGTTCGACTGACCGTCCACACCCGGACGGCCGACCCAGCAAGAAGCCGACCCAGCAAGAAGCCGACCCAGCAAGAAGCCGACCCAGGAAGGAGTGCGAATGGCGCTGGACGAGGAGGACACCGCCCCCGGAGACGGGGGCGCCGACGGCGGAGCCGACAGCGGAGCGGGCCACGGCGCGGACCACGGGGCCGACCACGGGGCCGACCACGGGGCCGACGGCGGAGCGGACGGCGGTGCCGACCACGGCGCTGACGCCGGCGCCGACCACGGGGCCGATGGCGGAGCGGACGGCGGTGCCGACGACGGCGCGGACGGTGGTGCCGACGGCGGTGCCTGACCGTCGATGACCAGCGTGGTGGAGCGCCGGGCGGTCGGTGACCGCCCGGCGCTTCGACGTGTGCTCGCGGAGACCGCCGAGGAGTTCGCCGCGTCGCGGTGGGGGGTGCGTCCGCTGCTCTCGACCGCCCAGATCCCGGTCCCCGAACATGCCGTCCCGTGGCCGGCCAGCCTCGGCTTCGACGACCTGTTCTCCCTCGAGGCAGCCGACGACCTGCTGGCCGTCTACGGCGTACGTACTCCCTTCCTGCGCCTGGCCCGCGACGGCAGGGTCGTGCCGCCTGCGCGGTTCACCCGATCCGGCGGGGTCGGGGCGAGCGTGCCCGATCAGGTCGACGCCGACGCGGTCGCCCGGGAGTACGCCGCCGGTGCGAGCGTCGTCTTCCAGGCGCTGCACCGGAACTGGCCGCCCCTGGTGGAGTTCACCGCGCGGCTGACCGCCGAGATCGGTCACCCCGTCCAGGTCAACGCCTACCTCACCCCGCCCGCCGCCCAAGGCTTCTCCGCCCACTACGACACCCACGACGTGTTCGTGCTGCAGGTGGCCGGGGCGAAGCACTGGACCGTCCACCCGCCGGTGCTCGCCCTGCCCTGGCCCGACGAGCCGTGGGAGGGCCGGCGCGAGGACGTCGCCGCTCGCGCGGCGCAGCCGGCGTACCTGGACACCCGGCTGGTCCCGGGGGACTCCCTCTACCTCCCCCGCGGGTGGCTGCACTCGGCCCGGGCCGGTCAGGAGCCGACCCTGCACCTCACCGTCGGCGTGCACCCCTTGACCCGCCGCGACCTCCTCGATGCGGCGGTCGAGCGGGCGCGGCAGGATCCGCGCCTGCGCGTCCCGCTCCCCCTCGGACTCGAGCCGGATGACGGCCGGTCGCTCGGCGGCGACCTGCGAGTAGTGGCCGACGTGCTGCACGGACTCGCTCCCGACCAGGACGTCGTCGGGGAGGCGCTGGCCCGACGGCGCCGCCGCGACACCAGGCCCGAGCCGCTGCGCCCGGTCGCTCAGGCCGCTGCGGTCGCCGCGCTGGCGCCGACCTCTCGGGTGCGCCTGCGCGCGCACCTGGTACGCCGGGACCGGGGCGCCCACGTCGAGCTGCACCTGCCGGACGGGGTGTCCGCGGTGCGGGCCGACGACCCGGCGGTGGCGAGGCTCCTGCGCGGCGAGCCGGTGACGGTCGCGGACCTGCCCGGCGAGCCGGGCCACGTCCTCGCCCTGGTCCGGCGACTGCTCGCTGAGGCGGTGCTCGTCCCTGCCGACTGACCGCTGCGCCGTGGCCAGCCGGGCCCGGGTCGACCCGCTCGCCGGCACCGCGCCCCCGATCGAGCGCTACCTGCTGGTCGAGCACCCGGGCCCGTGGGGTGCGTCCGCGCATCCGACCCAGGACCTGCCCCGGCCCCAGGGCGACGCGCTGCGCGCCGCGGCGGCGCGGCTCGGCGCCCGGCTCCTGCTCATCCGTCGCCCCGGACGGCAGTCCCGGCCCGACCAACTGCGGTGGGGGTACGCCGACGCGCGCCTGGCCACGCTGCGGTGGGGGACCTGCTCCGACCTCACCAGCGCGAGCTTCGACCCCGAGGAGGCGACGCCGGGCGAGGCGGCGTACCTCGTGTGCACCCAGGGTCGCCACGACCGCTGCTGCGCCATCGACGGCCGGCCGGTGGCGGCCGCCCTCGCGCGGCTGCGCCCGGAGCAGACCTGGGAGTGCACGCACGTCGGCGGCGACCGATTCGCCGCCAACGTCGTCGTCCTGCCGCACGGTCTGGCCTACGGGCGGGTCGGCCCGGACGACGCCGCCGAGCTCGTGGCGGCGTACGAGGCCGGTCGGCTCGTCCCCCGCCTGCTGCGGGGACGGACGACGGGACCACCGGCCCTGCAGTACGTCGCCGCGCAGATCCGCCGGCTGACCGGCAGCGCCGGCGTGGACGACGTCGAGCCGCTCGAGGTGGCCCGCAGCGGGCCGGACGCCTGGCGGGTGGTGCTGCGCGTGCGGGGGCAGGCCTACGAGTCGCACGTACGCGAGACCCACTCCGTCGTCGCGACCCCGCTCACCTGCGCCGGGGTCGGGCCGGGGACTCAACGCGGCTTCGAGACCTTGGCCCTCGACCGCGTCCCCGAACCCCGTGCCGGCCGCTGAGCCACCCGTGCGCTGAACACGTGTCAGGCGTTCGGTGCGCGATCGCGCACCGAAC
>DATJPE010000095.1 GCA_035506535.1 Actinomycetes bacterium
GGCGCCGACGTCGACGAGGTTGCCGAGATGCAGCGCGAGCTGGTCCGGATCGGCATCGACCGTCCGGCTGCCTACGCCGTCGGCTCGCCCACGGACTGGGCGTCCGACGGGGTCCCGATCACGTCGTACCCCCGACGCACCCACCCGGACCTGGCGCGGGCGATGGCCGGAGAGCCCCGACCGCTCGTCCTCGACGTGCGCCGGAACCTGGAGCACGCCGACGGGTACGTCCTCGGCGCCAAGCACGTCCCCCTGCACGAGCTCGTCGCCCGGCAGGGAGAGGTCGCTACCTGGGCCGGCACGGGCCGCGGACCGGTGTGGGTCTACTGCGGCAGCGGCTTTCGTGCCGCGGTCGCCGCCTCGCTCCTCGAACGCATCGGTGTCGACGTGGTCCACGTGGACGACGAGTTCGCCAACGCCGCGCCGAGCGGCGTGCCGTTGGCGAGGACCGAGGTCGGACAGACGCTGGGCGCGACCTATACCGACTGACCTTCGTTCACGTCGGACGGCAGCGACCACAACCAGACCGGTTCCCCGGAGGCGAGGACGACCTCGGAGCGCTCGGCGAGGTAGTGCAGGTGCGCCGCCGTCTCCGCCACGGCAGCCCGGCGCATGAACCCGGTCACCGAGCCCCAGCCGCGCGACCACGACAGATGCTGCGTCACGTCCCAGACCGTGCCGGTCCCAGCCTCGGAGAGGACGGCGATGACCTCCGCGCACCGCTCCTCGTGGTGACGATGCAGGGCGTGGACCCGTTGGGCGAGCCCCACGAAGCGGTACTCGTGCGCGGGCAGGACCTCGGCGGAGTCGTACGCCGTCACCCGAGCCAGAGACTCCAGGTACGCCGCCAGCGGCAGGTCCTCGGCGTGCGGCTGCAACCCGATGTTGGGGCTGATCCGCGGCAGCACGTGGTCACCGGTCAGCAGCAGGTCCTCCACCGTGTCGTGGAAGCACAGATGGCCCGGGGTGTGCCCCGGGGTCCACACCGCACGGAAGCGACCCTTGTCGCCGGGGATGGAGTCACCGTCGTGGAGAAGCCGGTCCGGCCGGGCCATGGCCGCGAACCGGGCGAGCAGCTCCCGGCGCAGGACCAGCTCGGCTGCGACATCTGCGGGTACGCCGCACCGTCGCAGCCACGTCTCGTCCGCCGCGACGCCGCGCGCGCTGACCCTGGCGCGCGAGGGAAGCGAATCGCGCTCAGCGGGATGCATCGCCACCCACGCATCCGAGGCATCGCGGAGCCTGGCCGTGAGCCCGTGGTGGTCAGGGTGGACGTGGGTGAGGACGACGCCCGACACGTCGCCGATCCCGGCGCCGGCGAGCGCGAGCCCGTCGACGAGGGTGCCCCAGCCGAGATCGGTGTCCCAGCCAGGGTCCACGACGACGAGACCGCCGGGCAGGTCGAGGACGTAGCACAGCGTGTACCGCAACGGGCTGTCCGGGATCGGGACCGGGAGCGACCAGACCCCCGCGCGGACCGCTTCGACAGGCGGCAGCACGCGACCCAGCCACGCCGCCCGCTGCGCCTGGCCCGTCACCCGCACTGATTCACCTCCCTGCCCAAAGGATGACCGGAATCCGGACCCGATCCGCCCCGGAGACCCTCGATAGTGCTCAGTCTGGTGTCCGCACCGCGCGCCACGGGCGGCGCCCCGGAGCCGACCTCGACTGGATCACGCTCCGTACGAGCGTCAGAGGACGGACTGCCCGATCGGGCCCGGGTTGTAGGCGATCTCCCATCGGAAGCCGTCGGGATCCGCGAAGTAGCCGCTGTAGCCGCCCCAGTCCCGAAGCACCGCGTCCGCGATGACGGTCGCGCCGGCTGCGCTGGCCGACGCGAGAACGGCGTCCACCTCGTCCGCCGATCCGACGTTGTGCGCGAGGGTGAAGGGCAGCGCACCCTTGGTGCGAGCGATAGGTCCCAGCTCGAGCGCCGCGGCGTCCTCCTGCCACAGCGAGAGAACGAGCTTGTCACCGGTCCGGATCATGACGACCTCGCCCGGGACGTCCAGCTCAGCGGTCCAGCCCAGGCCGTCGAGGTAGAAGCCGCGGCTTGCCATGAGGTCGCGGACGACGAGTGTCACGAAGGTGATACGAGCGTCCACGCAGGCATCGTAGGTGGGCCCTCCGAGCGCCAATGTTCCCGGGTTTCGCCGTGGCTCAGACGTTGAATCTGAACTCCACGACGTCACCGTCGGCCATGACGTAGTCCTTGCCCTCGATGCGAACCCTGCCGCGGGCCCTGGCCTCGGCCATCGAGCCGGCGTCGACGAGGTCGTCGTAGGAGACCACCTCGGCCTTGATGAAGCCGCGCTGGAAGTCGGTGTGGATGACCCCCGCCGCCTCGGGAGCCGTGGCCCCCTTGTGGATGGTCCAGGCGCGCGCCTCCTTGGGGCCCGCGGTGAGGTAGGTCTGCAGCCCCAGCGTCTCGAAGCCCACGCGAGCCAGCTGGGCGAGCCCCGGCTCGGCCTGGCCGCTCGCGGCCAGTAGCTCGGCGGCGTCGTCGTGGTCGAGCTCGACGAGCTCGGACTCCAGCTGTGCGTCGAGGAAGATCGCCTCGGCCGGCTCGACGAGGGCCGACAGCTGGGCACGCAGCTCGGCGTCGCCGAGCTCGGCGTCGTCGAGGTTGAACACGTACAGGAACGGCTTGGCCGTGAGCAGGTTCAGCTCCCGCACCGGCAGCGGGTCGAGCCCCGCCGCGAACACGGTCCGGCCGTCGTCCAGGACCGCGCGGGCCTCGAGCGCCCCGGCGAGCACGGCCGAGCGCTCCTTGTTGTTGCGCGCCTCCTTGTCCAGGCGCACCAGTGCCCGGTCGAGGGTCTGCAGGTCGGCCAGGATCAGCTCGGTGTTGATGGTCTCGATGTCGTCAGCAGGGTCGATCTTGCCCTCGACGTGGACCACGTCCGGGTCGTCGAAGACCCGGATCACCTGGCAGACGGCGTCCGCCTCCCGGATGTGGGCCAGGAACTTGTTCCCGAGACCCTGCCCCTCGCTCGCCCCCCGGACGATGCCGGCGATGTCGACGAACTCGACAGTGGCCGGCACCACGCGCGCCGAGGAGAACAGCTCCGCCAGCCGGTCGAGCCTCGGATCGGGGACGGGCACCACGCCGACGTTGGGCTCGATCGTCGCGAAGGGGTAGTTGGCCGCCAGTACGTCGTTTCGCGTCAGCGCGTTGAACAGCGTGGACTTGCCGACGTTGGGCAGGCCGACGATCCCGATCTGCAGGCTCACGACCGGGGAGTCTAGGTTTCGCCGCGGCGAGGCCCCTCCTCGGGCGCGGCTGCGAGGTCTTGTCGGATCCTGATGACATCGTGGTCGGCATGGACGTCACGGCCCTGGTTCTCCTGCTCCTGGGACTCGGCGCCGGCCTGGGGGTCGGGGTCGTGCTCGGCCGTGCCACCCGCGAGCCGGCCGCCGCCCAGTCCGCACGGGCGCTCGCCGAACGCGACGCCCTGCGAGGCGAATCGGAACGCCTCGCCGCCGACCGGGACCGGCTCGAGGAGCGCGCGCGCACGGCCGAGCGAGAGCTGGCCGCCGTGACGGCCACGCTGGACGCGGAGCGGGTCGCGGGCGCCCAGCGGCTGGCGGATCTCCAGCAGTCGCAGGCGGACCTCGCCGAGCGCTTCCGCGCGCTGTCGCAGGAGGCCCTCGACCGCAGCCAGCAACGTCTGGCGGAGTTCGCCGAGGAGCGGCTGAAGGCCGGCCGCGAGCAGGCGAGCGCCGACCTCGAGCAGCGCAAGCAGGCTGTCGAGCACCTGGTCGCCCCGCTCAAGGAGTCCCTCTCCAAGGTGGAGCAGCAGCTCGGAGAGGTGGAGAAGGCACGGACCGAGGCCTACGCCGACCTGCGTCGGCAGGTCGCGACGATGAACGAGACCTCGGCTGCGCTGCGCACCGAGACCGCTCAGCTGGTGACGGCCCTGCGGGCACCGCAGGTGCGGGGCCGCTGGGGGGAGTTGCAGCTGCGACGGGTCGTCGAGGCGTCCGGGATGGTCGAGCACTGCGACTTCGTCGAGCAGGAGAGCGTCGCCACCGACGACGGCGTCGTCCGCCCCGACCTCGTCGTCCACCTGGCGGGTGGCAAGCACGTCGTCGTCGACTCCAAGGTCGCCTTCAACGGCTACCTCGAGGCCATGGAGGCGCGCGACGAGGGCCAGCGGGCCGACCGGCTCAAGGCCCACGCCCGGCACCTGCGCGCGCACATCGACGCCCTGGGGTCGAAGGCGTACTGGGAGCACTTCGACCCCTCCCCCGAGTTCGTGGTCATGTTCGTGCCGGCGGAGGTCTTCCTCAACGCCGCTCTGGAGGAGGACCCCACCCTGCTGGAGCACGCCTTCGAGAGAGGCGTCGTCATCGCGACGCCGCAGACGCTGGTCGCGCTGCTTCGCACCGTGGGGTACGCCTGGCGCCAGGAGAGCGTGGCTCGCAACGCGCGCGAGGTCTACCAGCTCGGCCGGGAGCTGCACGGCCGGCTCTCGGTCCTCGGCGGGCACGTCGCGAAGCTCGGCAACCAGCTCAACGGCGCCGTCAGCGCCTACAACAAGACCGTTTCCTCGCTCGAGTCGCGCGTCCTGGTCAGCGCCCGTCGGCTCTCCGACCTCAAGGTGGTCGAGACCGACCTGGAGCAGCCCGGACAGGTCGAACTTCGGGCGGTGACCCCTCAGGCGCCGGAGCTGGTGGCGGCCGCCAGCCAGAGCCTGGTCGGCATCGACGAGCTCGAAACCGACGACCGCTACGGGGTCGACGTCCCGGCTGCGATGCCCGGCGCCGGTACCCTCGGAGCATGAGCGCCTTCCGCGCCGGGGCCGAGTTCCCCGTCACGAGCGATCAGCAGCCCAGGCTCGAGGTGGCCGTGGCGGATGTCCCGCCCCCGCCCGCGGTGGCTCCGGTCGACCTCCCGGCGGACCCGCTGGACCCCACGTCGGCTCAGTCGGCTCCCGCCGACGTCACGGGACCGGACCCGGCGAGCCGCCCCCCGCGGTCCCAGCCCCGGGTCCAGCGGGGCAGTAACTCCGGACTGACGGCGCCCGGCGTCGCGGTGGTCGTCTTCGCGGGCTCCCTGCTCGGTGCCGTGGTGGACACGACGATCGGCAACGGACTCGGCACCTTCTTCTCGGTGCTGTTCGTGGCCTCCTCGGTCTATGCGGCGGTGCGGGTCCGCCCACGCAACTTCCTCGCGGCGGTGGTCGTCCCGCCGCTGGTCTTCCTGCTCATCCTCGGCTTCCACCAGCTTCTCGCGCCCACCGGGCACAGCCGGTCTCTCGTCGACCTCACCGGCGACGTGATCTCCGCGCTGGCGCTGGGGGCACCGACGCTGTGGGCCGGGACCGTGGCGGCGGCAGCCGTCGTCGCCGTGCGCTGGGTCCGCCGCCGGGGCGGGTTGCGGCGGGGCTGAGCCCGCTACCGGGTGCCTGCAGCGCGCAGGTCGCGCCGCAACTCGGGCGGGAGCGCGAACAGCAGGCTCTCCTCGACCGCGTGCACTTCCTCGACCGAGTCGAACCCCGACGCCGTCAGGTGGTCCAGCAGCTCCACCACGAGCACCTCGGGGACCGAGGCCCCGCTGGTGACCCCGACCGTCGACGCCGTGGCGAGCCACTCCGCGCGGACCTCGGAGGCATCGTCGACGAGGTACGCCGCAGCCGCCCCGGCCTCGAGGGCCACCTCGACCAGGCGTACCGAGTTGGAGGAGTTTCGCGACCCGACGACCAGGACGACGTCGCACTGCGCGGCGATGCGCTTGACCGCGGACTGCCGGTTCTGCGTCGCGTAGCAGATGTCGTCGCTGGGTGGGTCGATCAGCAACGGAAGACGTCGGCGCAGCGCGTCCACGGTCTGGTTGGTCTCGTCGACCGACAGCGTGGTCTGCGAGAGCCACGCCACCCGGCTGGGGTCGTGCACCTCGACCGTCTCCGCGGCCTCCGGGCCGTCGACCAGGGTGATGTGGTCCGGCGCCTCCCCGCTGGTCCCCACGACCTCCTCGTGGCCCTCGTGGCCGATGAGCAGGATCTGGTAGCCGTCGTCAGCGAAGCGGCGGGCCTCCTGGTGCACCTTCGTCACGAGCGGGCAGGTCGCGTCGATGGTCCGCAGGTGCCGCGCGGCCGCCTCCTCGTGCACCGTCGGCGCCACGCCGTGGGCAGAGAAGACCACGGTGGCCCCCTCCGGGACCTCCTCGGTCTCCTCCACGAAGATCGCGCCCTGCTGCTCCAGGGTCGCGACCACGTGTCGGTTGTGGACGATCTGCTTGCGCACGTACACCGGCGCCCCGTAGAGCTCCAGCGCCTTCTCCACGGTGAGCACAGCCCGGTCCACCCCGGCGCAGTATCCACGCGGCGACGCGAGGAGCACCCGGCGCGCCGGCGCGGTCGTAGGCTGCGACGCTGACCCTGACGATGCTTCGCCGACTCTGTCCACCTCACCATGGTAGGGACGCCGGGAGGACGCGTGCCGCTCGAGACCTCCGCGGAGGCGCCGATCCCGGTCCGCACCGTCGCCCGTCTCATCGGCGATTGGGTCGGCCGACTCGGGCGCGTCTGGGTCGAGGGCCAGGTCGCCCAGCTCAGCCGCCGGCCCGGCGCCGCGACCTGCTTCCTCACCCTGCGTGATCCCGTCGCGGACGTCTCGCTCACGGTGACCTGCCCGGCGAGGGTCCTCGACCAGGTCGTGCCGCCCCTGGCCGACGGCGCGCGCGTGGTCGTGTGGGCCAAGCCGGACTTCTACCTCGGGCGCGGCACGCTGTCCCTCGCCGCCGTCGAGATCAGGCCGGTCGGCCTGGGCGCGCTGCTGGCCCGCCTCGAGCAGCTGCGGACGACACTGGCCGCCGAGGGGCTGTTCGCCGCCGAGCGCAAGCGCGCGCTGCCCTTCCTGCCGCGCACGGTCGGCGTGGTGTGCGGCCGCGGGTCCGCCGCCGAGCGGGACGTGCTCGAGAACGCGCGGCGTCGCTGGCCGGGCGTGGCGATCCGCGTCGAGAACGTGGCGGTGCAGGGCCCGTACGCCGTCCCGGAGGTGACCGCCGCCCTGGCCCGCCTCGACCGGGACCCCGAGGTCGACGTCATCGTCATCGCGCGGGGTGGCGGCAGCGTGGAGGACCTGCTGCCCTTCTCCGAGGAGAACCTGCTCCGGGCGGTCGCGGCCTGCCGCACGCCCGTCGTGAGCGCGATCGGCCACGAGCAGGACACCCCCCTACTGGACCTGGTCGCCGACGCCCGAGCGTCCACACCGACCGATGCCGCAAGGCTCGTGGTCCCCGACGTCGGCGAGGAGCTGGCCGCCCTGGACCGCCATCGCCAGCGCGCCCGGCGGGCGCTCGAGTCATCGCTCCAGCGCGAGCAGCACGTGCTCGACGGCCTGCGGGCCCGGCCGGTCCTGCGCAGCCCGGAGACGATGCTGGACGCGCGAGCGGCCGAGATCGGGGAAACGCGGGAACGGGTACGCCGGGCCGTCGGGCATCGCCTCGACCGCGCCCGGGACGAGCTGGGACACACCCGCGCCCGGCTCCTCGCGCTGTCGCCCGCGTCCACCCTGGCGCGGGGGTACGCGATCCTCCAGCGGTCGGACGGACTGGTGGTCCGCGATCCCGCCGAGGTCGAGACCGGGGAGCTGCTGCGGGCACACGTGGCGGCGGGCGTCTTCACCGTACGGCGTGACTAGGGTCGGCGCTGTGACCGAGCCGACCGACTCCCTCGCCGCCCCCGAGACGCCGAGCTACGAGCAGGCCCGCGACGAGCTCGTCGAGGTGGTGCGCCGGCTCGAGGCCGGGGGTGCGAGCCTCGAGGAGTCGCTGGCGCTGTGGGAGCGCGGGGAGTACCTCGCCGCGGTGTGCCAGACCTGGCTGGACGGCGCACGCGCCCGCCTCGACGCCGCGCGCGCGGCGACCGGGGAGGCTCAACCCAGCGCGGGCTGAAGCTTCCCTACGAGGTGGGCCAGCTCGACATCGGAGGCCGAGCCATAGACGACCAGCGTGGTGGACCCCGCGCCGCGCACGTACGCCCGCCAGCCCTTCTCCTGACCCGTCCAGCGCTGCCAGCCCGCGAAGGGCCCCGAGCCGTTGCCGGCGCGCACCGGCTCGGTGAGCAGGGTGGCGACGAAGGCGGCCGACGGTCCGTCGGACTGGTCGAGCGCCGCGTAGCCGCCGGCGGGCGTGACCCAGCCCAGATGCCAGACCGGAGCAGCGATGGAACCGTCCTCGGCGAAGCGGGCGCTGGTGAGCCGCCAGCCGGCCCCGAGCCCGACCGGTTCCTCCGGGGTGAAGGCGCCGACCGCCCGCGCGGCGACCCTCGCCTGCGTCGGGTCGACGACGGTGACCGACGGCGTGTGCGGATGGCGCGACAGCACGACGATGACGAGGACCGCCAGCATGACGACAGCCAGCGAGCGCAGCATGTCGCCGACCGTCTCGAAGCCGCGCCGGCGAGCGCGCTCGGTGTGCGGCTCAGCCACCGCTTGACCACGTGTCGGGCACGCGTTCCAGTGTGGCTCACCTTCGGCGCATGCGGTCCGCCCACCCCCCGGCGCCACTAGGCTGCGCCCCGTGTTCACCGTGCTGGGGGAGTCCCTGGTCGACGTGGTCGTCACGCCCGACGGTGAGCGCCGCGCCCACCCCGGCGGCAGCCCCGCCAACGTCGCGGTGGGCCTGGCCCGGCTCGGCTCCGCGGTGTGGCTGCTCACCGAGATCGGGGACGACGCGTACGGGCACCTGTTGCGCGACCACTTCGACGCCAACGGCGTGAACCTGCCGGTCCCGCTGGAGTCCGCGCGCCCGACGTCGATCGCGGAGGCTCGGATCGGGCCGACCGGGGCCGCGACCTATGTCTTCGACCTGCGCTGGAACGCTCCCGGGACGGAACGCCCGCTGCCGGCGGGCAGCACCCACGCGCACACGGGGTCCATCGGCGCCCTGCTGCCTCCGGGGGGCAAGAAGGTGCCCGGCTGGGTCGAGGCGGCGCGAGGCCGCGCGAGCGTGTCCTACGACCCCAACGTGCGTCCGGCGCTCATGGGTGCGGTGGAGAGCGCCCGGCCCCGCGTGGAGCGGCTGGTCGCCCTCGCCGACGTGGTCAAGGCCAGCGACGAGGACCTGGCCTGGCTGGCGCCGGACACCCCGCTGGAGGAGGTCGCGAGCTCCTGGCTCGACCTCGGCCCCGCGCTGGTCGTGGTGACCCGGGGCCGTGAGGGCGCTTTCGTCACAGCGCGTTCCGGCAGCTTCGAGCTGGCCCCGGTCCCCGTGACCGTCGTCGACACTGTCGGTGCGGGGGATGCGTTCATGGCCGGGCTGCTCGACGGGCTGCGGCTGGCCGATCTGCTGGGCCCGGAGAACCGCGAGGCCCTGTATGGCGCCTCGATCGAGACCTTCGAGGCGCCGCTGCGACGCGCGGCGCTCGTGTCGGCGTACACCTGCTCGCGGCGCGGCTCCGACCCACCCACGGTCCACGAGCTCGAGGCGTGGGCAGCAGCGCGGGCGGATCGGCCCGGGTCGGCGTTCCGCTGAGCCACCTAGGCTGGGCGACATGCACGAGTTCGCCTACACCGACCTGCTGCCCACCTCAGGCGACGAGACGCCGTACCGGCTCCTCACGACGGACGGCGTGCGTCGCGTCGAGGCCGGCGGCCGGTCCTTCCTCGAGGTGAGCCCCGAGGCGCTGCGGCTGCTGACCTACGAGGCGATCCACGACATCTCACACCTCCTTCGCCCGGGCCATCTCGCACAGCTGCGGCGCATCCTCGACGACCCCGAGGCGAGCCCGAACGACCGGTTCGTCGCGCTCGACCTGCTGAAGACCGCGAACATCGCGGCCGGCGGTGTCCTGCCGATGTGCCAGGACACCGGGACCGCGATCGTCGTCGGCAAGCGCGGCCAGCGCGTCCTGACCGAGGGACCGGACGAGGAGGCGATCAGCCGTGGCGTCTACGACGCGTTCCAGAAGCTGAACCTTCGCTACTCGCAGATGGCACCGCTGTCGATGTGGGAGGAGCGCAACACGGGCACGAACCTGCCGGCCCAGATCGAGATCTATGCGGACACCAAGCCGGGCCACGAGACGACGTATGAGTTCCTCTTCATGGCCAAGGGCGGCGGCTCGGCGAACAAGAGCTTCCTCTTCCAGGAGACGCGGGCAGTGCTGAACCCGAAGGCGATGGCGGCCTTCCTGGAGGAGCGGATCCGCGCCCTGGGCACCGCCGCGTGCCCGCCGTACCACCTCGCGATCGTCGTCGGCGGCACGTCGGCCGAGTTCGCGCTCAAGACCGCGAAGTACGCCAGCGCCCGCTGGCTGGACACGCTGCCCAAGGCCGGGTCGGAGACGGGGCACGGCTTCCGCGACCAGGAGATGGAGGCGGAGGTCCTGGGGATCACCCAGCGGCTCGGCATCGGCGCGCAGTTCGGGGGCAAGTACTTCTGTCATGACGTACGGGTAGTGCGTCTGCCCCGGCACGGCGCTTCGGTCCCGATCGCGATCGCGGTGTCTTGCTCCGCGGACCGCCAGGCGCTCGCCCGCATCACCGAGGAGGGCGTCTTCCTCGAGCAGCTCGAGCACGAGCCGGCCCACTTCCTGCCAGAGACCACCGACGAGCACCTGTCCGACGACGTCGTGCACATCGACCTGCACCAGCCGATGGACGCGATCCGGGCACAGCTGTCGCAGCTGCCCGTGCGCACCCGCCTGTCGCTCTCCGGACCGATGGTCGTCGCCCGCGACATCGCGCACGCCAAGATCAAGGAACGCCTCGATGCGGGCGAGGGAATGCCGGCCTACCTGCGCGACATGTGCGTGTACTACGCCGGGCCGGCGAAGACCCCGGCGGGCTATGCCTCCGGATCCTTCGGGCCGACGACCGCCGGACGGATGGACTCCTATGTGGATGCCTTCCAGAAGGCCGGTGGCTCCTTCGTCATGCTGGCCAAGGGGAACCGGTCGCCCGCGGTGACCAAGGCGTGCCAGGAGAACGGGGGCTTCTACCTCGGCTCGATCGGCGGGCCTGCCGCCCGGCTGGCGCAGGACTGCATCAAGTCGGTCGAGGTCCTGGAGTACCCCGAGCTCGGCATGGAGGCGGTCTGGAAGATCGAGGTCGAGGACTTCCCGGCGTTCGTCGTCGTCGACGACAAGGGCAACGACTTCTTCTCCGACCCGCTCGGGACGTCGACCCCGCTGGTCACGCGGATCCCCGTCGGCCCCCCCGAGAGCTGAGCCGTTCCGGCGCGTCGGGCGGCATCGGACGTACCGTCATCGCGTGGCCGAGCAGGGATTCCGCATCGAGCACGACACCCTCGGAGAGGTCCTCGTCCCGGCGACGGCGAAGTGGCGCGCGCAGACCCAGCGGGCGGTAGCCAACTTCCCGGTCAGCGGGGAGCCGGTCGCACCTGAGGTCGTGCACGCGCTGGCCCGGATCAAGGCGGCCGCGGCCCGGGTGAACGCGCAGCTGGGTGTCATCGACGCGCCGACGGCGCAGGCGGTACGCGCCGCCGCGCTGGACGTCGCATCCGGGGCCTACGACGAGCAGTTCCCGGTCGACGTCTTCCAGACCGGCTCGGGCACCTCGACGAACATGAACGTCAACGAGGTCGTGGCCACCCTGGCGAGCGAGGCGCTCGGCCATGACGTCCACCCCAACGACGTCGTCAACGCCGGGCAGAGCAGCAACGACACCTTCCCCACCGCGGTGCACGTCGCGGCGGCCACCGGCCTCGTGGCCGACCTCCTGCCCTCGATGGAGGAGCTCGCGGCCACCCTCCGCGTCCTGGCGGGGCGGCACGCCGAGACCGTGAAGGCGGGACGAACGCACCTCATGGACGCCACGCCGATCACCTTCGGGCAGGAGGTGGGCGGATGGGCGACGCAGGTGGAGCTGGGGGCCGAGCGCGTACGCACGGCGCTGCCCCGCCTGGCCGCCCTCCCGCTCGGGGGCACCGCGGTCGGGACGGGCGTCAACGCCACGGCCGGCTTCGCCGCCGCCGTCGTGGCCGAGCTCGTCGAAGCGACCGGGGTGCCGTTCACCGAGGCGCGCGACCACGTCGAGGCGCAGTCCGCACGGGACTCCCTCGTCGAGACGTCCGGCCAGCTGCGGGTCGTCGCGGTGTCGTTGACCAAGATCTGCAACGACCTCCGGCTGATGAACTCGGGCCCCATGACCGGCCTCGCGGAGATCCGGCTGCCCGACCTGCAGCCCGGGTCGTCGATCATGCCGGGCAAGGTGAACCCGGTGGTGCCCGAGGCGGTGCTGCAGGTCTGCGCGCAGGTCGTCGGGAACGACGCGACGCTGGCCTGGGCGGGTGCCTCGGGGCTCTTCGAGCTCAACGTGATGATGCCGGTGATGGCCCGTAACCTCCTGGAGTCCATCCGGCTGCTCGCCGCCGCCTGCCGCCTCCTGGCGGGCAAGGCGCTGACCGGCCTGGAGGTGGACGCCGAGCGCATGCGCGCGTACGCGGAGGCCTCGCCGGCGGTGGCGACCGCGTTGACCCGCTACCTCGGCTACGAGGAGGCGGCCGCCGTGGCCAAGCAGGCGCAGCGCGAGGGCCGACCCGTGGCTGACGTCGTGGTCGAGCGCGGCCACATCCTCTCCGGCCGTCTCACCGAGGCCGAGCTCGCCGCCGCCCTCGACGTCCTCTCGATGACCCACCCCTCTTCCGAATGAACGCGGCGTTCCTCCAATAGGTCCGAGAGAACGCCGCGTTCATTCGGAAGGGGAGCGAGCGAGGCCCCCCACCCCCCCCCCCAGGGCGAGCGGACGGGGGCGCGTCAGGAGCGGGCGAGGTAGCCCTCGGCGACCCGGCTGACGAAGTGGTAGACCCCGTCCTCGTCGGGGGCCAGCGGGCCGGGGATCGAGTGCTCGGAGGACAGCCCGCGCTGGACGGACTCGCAGGCGGCCCAGTCCTGCCGGTTGGTCAGGTCCCAGAAGTCGACGGCATAGGAGGCGTCGAAGTCGGGCTTCGCGAGCGACTCCTGCGGGAACAGCCACGAGCACTCGACGAACGTGCGGTCCACGGTGATCGGGCGCAGCACGTGGGTCATCACGTAGTCGGGGTGCAGGCTGACCAGGATGTTCGGGAAGACCACCACGTACATCACCGTGCGCTGCTCCTGGGGGCTCAGCCCGGTGATCGTCGTACCGCGGCTCTCGCCGTCGAAGGACATCGTGGCCGCGCCCTCGCGCAGGTCCATCCAGCCACCGACCCAGTCCCCCGGGCCGGTGATGTTCTCGCCGCTCTCCGGCGGGCTGACCCGGCACAGCTCCGGGTGGATGTTCGAGCAGTGGTAGCACTCCTGGTAGTTCTCGACGATGACCTTCCAGTTCGCCGCGACCTCGTAGGAGTGGGACGACGCGACCCGCAGGTGCTCCGGGTGGTAGGGCGCCACGATCTCCTCGAGGGAGCCCACGTGGTCCTCGAACGACCCCGCCACCGCGGAGGAGTCCACGAACACCCACCCGTGCCAGTCGACGACCGGGAGCTCGACCAGGCCGAGGCCCTCGGTGTCGAAGCCCTCGACGTCGCGGAAACCGGGCGCACCCCGCAGGGAGCCGTCCAGCCGGTACGTCCACGCGTGGTAGGGACAGACGACTGCGCGCTTGGTCACCGAGGCACCGCACGGCAGCAGCTCGTGGGCCCGATGGCGGCAGACGTTGGCGAAGCCGCGCAACCGCCCGTCCTCGGCGCGGGTGACCAGGACTCCCTCGCTCCCCGCGGCGTACGCCCGCTGGGCGCCGGGATCGGCGAGGTCGTCCGCCCGGCCCAGGCAGGTCCAGCCCGAGAAGAAGTTCGCCTGCTCCCAGGCGAGGACGTCGGGGTCGACGTACGCCGCCCGCGGCAGCATCCGGCTCTGCCCGTGCGGCAGCGCGGATTCCGCGACGGCGGAGAGGTCAAGGGGGGCGGGTGTCCCGCGCAGTTGCTGACTGAACACACAGTCAGGGTACGCCGTCCCGACCCTGTTCGTCACCAGGTCGACGCGAGGAGATTCGCTCAGAGACCGGAGGCGAAGTCCTGCACGCCGGAGTCGCTCTTCTCGCCCCGCGAGAGCCACTTGAAGAACACGAACCCTAGCGTGACCGCCAGGAGTGACGCGAGGAGCACCAGGGTGGCGAGCGCGTTCAGCGCGGGCGTGGGAGCCGCCCGTGCGGTGTTGTAGATCTTGACCGACACTGGCTCGGTCGACGCGTCGGAGGACAGGTAGCGGACGATGACGAAGTCGTCCACCACGTCGGCGAAGACGAGGACAGCGCTGACGAAGATGGCCGGCATGAGCATCGGCAGCAGGACCCGGCGGATCGAGCCGGTCGGCGAGGCGCCGAGGTCGATCGCGGCCTCCTCGTACTGCTTGCCGATCGTGATGAGCCTCGCTCGGACGATGACCACCGGATAGGAGAGCTGGAACGTCGTGAGGCCGACCACCTGAGCCGTCGTGCCGAGGTGCAGCGGTGTCGTGACCTGGGTCACCAGGAAGAGCAGGGCGACCGCGAGCAGCGTCTCCGGGATCACGAACGACAGCAGCATCGCGAAGTTCGCCCCGGAGGGCAGCCGCCCGTGCCACCGGTCGACGCCGAGCGCGAAGGCGACTCCCAGCGGCACCGTGATCGCGGTCGTCACGACCCCGAGAACGAGGGTGTGCACGAGCGCGGTGTGCAGGCTCCCGTCGTGCCACACCGAGCGGACCGGATCGCCCCAGTACCAGCGGAACGAGAAGCCCTGCCACACGGTGCGCGACTTGCCCGCGTTGAACGAGAACAAGATGGCCACCAGCACCGGCAGCAACGACCAGGCGAGGTAGCCGAAGGTCAGCAGCTGCAGGAAGACGGGCTGGCGCCAGGGGCTCTCCCACCAGCCCCACAGCCCGCGCCGACGCTGCGCCCGCGAGGTGACCTCGACGCTCGGCCGTTCCAGGGCGACGGTCATGACGCCACGCCCTCGTCGCGCGCGCTGCGCACGTACAGCAGCATCGGGATCAGCGAGACCGCGAGGACGATGAGCACGAACGCACCGCCCTGCCCCGTCTGTCCCGGGGTGAGCACCGAGTTGTTGATCAGGTTGCCGACCATCGAGGTGCTGGGTGACGCCGAGAGCAGGTCCGCCGTGTAGTAGTCACCGAGCATCGGCAGGCAGGTCAGCAGCACCGAGGCGATGATGGCCGGCATGCTCAGCCGCAGCGTCACCCGACGGAAGGTCTCGAGCCGCCCCGCGCCGAGGTCGCGCGCCGCCTCGAGCACGTTCGGGGAGAAGCGGTCGAGTCCGGCGTACAGCGGAAGGATCATGTACGGCACGTAGCCGTAGACCAGCCCGAGCACGACGACGTAGGGCTTGCCGTCCAGCCAGTCGACGTTGGTGTGCAGGACCTTGTTGACGAGGCCGTCGTTCTGCAACAGGTTGACCCACGCCAGCATCCGCATCATGTAGCTGATCCAGAAGGGTGCGATGAGCGCCGCGAGCAGCCACCCGCGCCGGCGACCGGCGTAGCGCGCGGTGTAGTAGGCGACCGGGTAGGCGACGAACAGGCACATCACACTGGCGGTCAGCACGTATACCGCGGTCCGCAGCAGGGCCGGCCCGAAGTAGCCGTCGGACCCGAAGATGTGCGTGAAGACGTAGTTGAACTCGACCGTGTTCCACTCGATCGGGTTCCAGACCGGGAGCGGTGTTCGGAAGATCGGGTCGATCTGGCCGAAGACGATCGTGAACACGACGTACATCGGCACCAGGAACAGGCTGGCCAGCCAGAGTATCCCCGGCGAAGCCAGCAGGATCCACAGCCAGTTGCGGCGCGCCCAGTGCGCCAGTCGGACCGCGCGGCCCGCGGGCGGTGGGGAGACCGGTGCCGTTGGTGGCGGCTCGGTCGTGGCGACCGTGCTCACGCTCCGGCCTTGAACCGGGTCCAGACCTGGTGCCATGCGGCGTCGGCCGCGGGGGGGAGCTCGAGGAGGCGGTACCCCTCGGTGAAGTACGGGCGCTTGACCACGGCCGCCGACAGGTTCGCGGGGACGTAGCCACCGCTCACCAGCCTGTTCACGTCCAACGCGTTCTGCGGCGGCTGGTAGCCGATGAAGGCGAAGTTCCCGAGGGCGGTCTTGGTGTCGAGCATGTGGTTGAGGAACAGGTGGGCGAGCACCGGGTTCTTCCCGCCCTTGAGGATGACCATGAGGTCGTTGTCCACCGAGCCCTTGCCGTCCGGCGGGAACCAGTAGCCGAGGACCGTCGGCGGGGTGCCCTTCGGCAGGTACGACACCGCGTTGACCACGTCACCCGACCACATCTGGCAGAGGCTGAGCTCGCCCGCCGGCAGGTCGTTGTACATGGTGATGGTGACCTTGGGATGCGTCGCGGCCTGCATCGACAGCAGCCCGTCCTGCACGTCCTTGATGACGGCGGGGTCCGTGGAGTTGATGTCCGCGCCGCGTCCCTCACGCAGCAGGGGTAGGGCCATGCACGTGTGCCAGTCGTCGATGACGGCGACGTTGGAGGACTTCGGGTTCCAGAACACGTCATAGGGGTTCTGCTGCTTGCTCGGGTCGACGGTCGCCTTGTCGGTCCGCCAGCCGATCCCCGTCGTGTAGACGGTGTACGGGACCGTGTACTGCCAGTTCTGGTCGTACCAGGGGTTGGTGAACTCGGGCCAGACGTTGGAGATGTTCGGGATGTAGGAGTGGTTCAACGGGCGGATGAGCCGAGCGGTGACCATCTTCGAGATCTGGTCGTAGCTCGGGAAGTAGATGTCGTACGGCACCTTGCCGTCACGGATCTTCAGCAGCGCCTCGTCGGTGTCGTTGAACGTCGACACCTGCACCTTGACGTTGTACTTCGCGTACTTCTTCTGGAAGGACTTGATGGCGTTCGGGTCGATGTAGTCCTCGTAGTTGTACAGCCGCAGCGTGGCGTTCTTCTCGGGCGTGAGGCTGTTGCCGATGATCGGGTTGTCGTCGTAGATCGGCCAGGTGACCGGGTTGTCCGGAGTGGCGATCTGCAGCCCGCCGGCGGGCCCCGAGGACCGCGCCGCACTGCCCGAGCCGACCGGCGTGCTGCTCGACAGCGGAACGCCGCCCGGCGTCTGCGAGCCGCAGGCGGCGAGCGTCTCGACCAGACCCGGGCCCACGACGGCCCCCAGCGCGAGGCCACGAAGGAAGGATCGCCGGCGGATCGGCGCCCTGCGCACGACCCGGTCGCCGTCCTCTCGAGGTCCGACCACTCAGCCTCCCAGTAGTGAGGAGTGCCTTGCCTGGCACCACGACGCTTACATAGACTGAACGCTCAGTCAACCCTTGGAAGCCCCTGGGGACGTCACAAGTCGGACACCCTACGCGCGGCTACCTGAAGGGTTGTTGAGACCGCAGAGGGAATGGGGCAGGCATGAGCCTGGCAACCGTGGTGACCGACCCGATGACGGCGCGACTCGACGAGCTGATCGCCGCCGAGGAGGAGGTGTTCCTGCGGCGCCAGCCGGTGTCCGCGGCGCTCGTCGCACGAGCCCGCTGCTCCCTCGCCGGCGGGGCGACGTCGAACTGGCAGATCGCCTCGCCACAGGCCGTTTGGCTCAGCCACGGGCTCGCCGGCCACGTCTTCGACGTCGATGGGACCGAGTACGTCGACATGCACGGCGGGTACGGCGTCTCGCTGGTCGGTCACGCCCACCCGGCGATCGTGCGCGCCGTTCAGGAGCGGGTCACGCGGGGGACGCACTTCGCCCAGCCGACCGAGGACGCGATCGTGGTCGCCGAGGAGCTGGCCCGGCGCTTCGGCCTCCCCCTCTGGCGCTTCTCGAACTCCGGCACCGAGACGACGATGGACGCGGTCCACCTCATGCGGGCGGTGACCGGGCGCGACTACATCATCAAGGTGGAGGGTGCCTACCACGGCCACCACGACTCGGTGGAGGTTTCGGTCCTGCCCGACGCCGAGGACGTGGGTCCCGCCGACCACCCGGTCGGGGTCGCCGGCAGCAGCGGCATCCCGAAAGCCATCCGCGACCTGGTCGTCGTGGTCGGCTTCAACGACCTCGGCGCGGTGGCCCGCGCGCTGGACGAGCACCCCGGACAGGTCGCCGGCATGATCATGGAGCCGGTCATGATGAACGCCGGCATCATCCCCCCGGATCCCGGCTACCTCGAGGGGGCTCGCGACCTCCTGCACGCCCACGGCGCGTTGCTCGCCTTCGACGAGGTCAAGACCGGCCTGACCGTCGGCCCCGGCGGGGCCACCGCGCTGTACGGCGTCACGCCCGACCTGGTCTGCCTCGCGAAGGCGTTGGGCGGCGGGCTGCCCGTGGCGGCGATCGGCGGGGTCGCCGAGGTGATGGAGGCGATCGCCGACGGCACGTACGAGCAGGTGGGGACCTTCAATGGCAACCCGCTGTCCATGGCAGCGGCCCGCGCCACGTTGCTGGAGGCGCTGACCCCGCGGGCGTACGCGCACCTGGACGTGCTGCGCACGCGGCTGGTCGGGGGCATCACGCAGACGCTGGAGGACAGCGGCTTCTCGTGGCCTGTCGTGGCCGTCGGTGCGAAGGGCTGCATCACCTTCCGGGGCGCCGCCGTACGCAACTACCGGGACTTCTTGGAGATCGACGACCGGCTGGGTTACCTTCACTGGCTCGTCCAGCACAACGGAGGAGTCTTCATGCCCCCCTGGGGGAAGGTCGAGCAGTGGCTCGTCAGCGTCCAGCACACCGAGGCCGACGTCGACCGCTTCCTCGGCAACGTCTCTCGCCTCGCCTCCCTCGTGAGGGGCTGAGCAGGTGGGGGGCGGCGCGATCCAGCTACGCGCGCTGACGAAGAACTACGGCGAGGTCCCGGCCGTCCGCGGCATCGACCTCGACATCGACGCGGGTGAGTTCTTCTCCCTGCTCGGCCCCTCCGGGTGCGGCAAGACGACGACACTGCGCATGGTGGCTGGGTTCGAGCAGCCCACGAGCGGCCAGATCCTCCTCGACGGCAACGACCTGGTCGACGTTCCTCCGCACCGACGCCCGGTCAACACGGTCTTCCAGTCCTACGCGCTGTTCCCCTTCCTCGACGTCTGGGACAACATCGCCTTCGGTCTGCGCTACCAGTCGGTCTCCAAGGAGCAGGCGAAGCGCCGCATCGGCGAGGCGCTCGAGCGGGTCCGCATGAACGCGTACGCGCGCCGCCGCCCGGCGCAGCTGTCGGGCGGCCAGCAGCAGCGCGTGGCGCTCGCCAGGGCACTCGTGCTCAACCCGTCCGTGCTGCTCCTCGACGAGCCGCTCGGAGCGCTCGACGCCAAGCTGCGCAAGGACCTGCAGGTCGAGCTCAAGGACCTCCAGCAGTCCGTGGGGATCACGTTCATCTATGTGACCCACGACCAGGAAGAGGCGCTCACGATGTCGGACCGGCTCGCCGTCATGAACGACGGCCGGGTGGAGCAGGTCGGGCCCCCCGAGCAGGTGTACTCGGCGCCCGAGACGGCGTACGTCGCGGGCTTCCTGGGCTCCGCCAACGTGCTGGACGTCCACGTCCTCGACTCCGACGGCGACGTGGTCGCCTGCTCCCTCGGTCCCCACCGACTCCGCTGTGTCGGAGAAGTCCGGCACGGCCCGGCGAAGGTCGTCGTACGTCCGGAGCGCATCACCCTGCTCGCCGCGGAGGACAACGCCCCTGAGGGCTACAACCTCTTCCGCGGCCGCATCGACCGGGTGGTCTACCTGGGGCCTGCCACCCATGTCGTCGTCGCCCTCAACGACGGCCAGGTGCTGACCGTGTCAGTGCCCAACCTCGTCGGCCCTGCCTCCACCTGGTACCCGGAGGGCTCCGAGGTCAGCCTCTCCTTCGCGCCGGACGCCGCCCGCCTGCTCCATGACGCCCCGGCAGACGAGGAACAGGCGGAGGAGCAGGTGGAGGAGGGTTCAGCGCCGGGTGCGTGAGGGACGGCGGCGCCGGACGGGGAGCGCCCAGTCCACACCCAGGGCGGCCGCGACGTAGCCCATCGCCAGCGCGAAGGCGCGCTCCGGGTCGACGTCCGGGTCGAGCAGCGCCACCTGGATGGACAGCCCGTCGAGCAGGGCGGCGAAGGTCAGCGTGAACGTCTCGACGTCAGCGTCCTTGGGAATCTCCCCGACAGCCTGACCCGAACGCACCACGTCGTCGACCGTGTCCCGCCAGCGCTGGTCGAGTGCGATGCGGTCCTTGGCGATCTCGGGGTGCCGCAAGGCCTGGGCCCACAGGTCGAACCAGAGCCCCCACGCGCCAGGGATCTCGCCGTCGCCCTCGGGCACGCAGGTCAGCCGGACGAGGAGCTCCAGCCGTTCGCGGGCGGTATCGAGTCGCTCGAGCTGGCCGGCAACCGACTGGTAGAAGATGTCCTCCGAATAGCGCAGCGCCTCGGTCAGGAGCTGGTCCTTGGTGCCGAAGTAGTAGATGACAAGCGCGGGGCTGGCGCCGGAGCGACGCGCGACATCGGCGATGCGCGTCTCGCTGAACCCGCGCTCCGCGATCAGCTCGGCTGCCGCTCTGAGCATCTGGTCACGCCGCAGGTCTGGCACCGTCGTGGTCGCTTGCTCCGTGGTCATCCACACCCCTGACGGCTCCAGAAACCTTGTCCCACAACGATAGCAGGTTCTAGACTGAACAGTCAGTCAATCAAGGAGAGCCCATGGGATCCAGCTACGACGCCATCGTCGTCGGGGGCGGCCACAACGGTCTGGTCGCCGCGGCCTATCTCGCACGAGCCGGCGCGCGCACGGTGGTGCTGGAGCGCCGCCCGAGCACCGGCGGTGCGGCCACCACGGAGTCCCCCTGGCCCGAGGCCCCACACCTTCGTGTCACCCGGCTCTCCTACGTCATGAGCCTGATGCCGCCCACGATCCTGCAGGACCTGAACCTCGAACGGCACGGCTACCGCGTGCACCCCATGGGCCCGTACTACCAGGCCTTCCCCGAGGGCGGCTCCCTGACGATCTACGAGGACGACCCGAAGCGGACCTACGAGTCGATCGCTCGCTGGTCGAAGGCGGACGCGGACGCGATGGCCGACTGGAACGCGTGGCTGGCCGGACTCGCCGACGTCCTGGGCCCGCTGCTCATGACCGTCCCGCCCGCCATCGGGTCCAAGAGACCGGGGGACCTCAAGGACACGCTTCGCCTGGCCTGGCGCAACCGCGGACTCGACGTACGAACCGTCGCCGACGTCACTCGGCTGATGGCCATGAGCATCGCGGACCTGCTCGACGACTTCTTCGAGTCCCCCCAGGTCAAAGGCGCCCTCGCGGTCAACGGCGTCATCGGGACGTGGGCCGGCCCCTACGAGCCCGGGACGGCCTACGTCATGGCCCACCACTCGATCGGCGACGTCGGGGACGGGCAGCTGGGCAGCTGGGGCTACCCCGAGGGCGGGATGGGCGGGGTGTCGGCAGCCATCCGGCGCTCCGCCGAGGAGTTCGGCGCGGAGGTCCGCACGCACGCCGGCGTGGAGCAAGTCCTCGTCCGCGACGGGCGGGCCACGGGCGTGGTGCTCTCCGACGGCACGGAGCTGTCGGCCCCGATCGTGGTCACGAGCCTGCACCCCAAGACGGCGTTCCTGCAGCATCTGTCGCCGGCCGACCTGCCCGGTGACTTCGTCCGCGACATCGAGCACTGGCGGTCGCGCAGCGGTGTGGTGAAGATCAACCTCGCGCTGGCGGAGCTGCCGGACTTCACCGCGGACCCCGGCACCGAGCTGGCCGAGCACCACACCGGTTCGGTCGACATGGCCCCGACCATGGAGTTCATCGAGCGCGCGTTCCAGGACGCGCGGGAGGGTCGCCCGGCCGTGCGCCCGTTCAGCGACGGGGTCATCCCGACGACGCTCGACAAGACGCTGAACCCTGACGGCACCCACATCATGTCGCTGTTCACCCAGTGGGTACCGAGCGACTGGAACGAGGAGCCGCACACCGAGGAGCTCGAGCAGTACGCCGACCGCGTCATCGACCTCTACGACGAGGTAGCGCCGAACTTCAAGTCCTCGATCCTGCATCGCGACGTCGTCGGACCGCATGAGATGGAGCACGAGTACGGCCTCGTCGGCGGCAACATCTTCCACGGCGAGCTCTCGCTGGAGCAGCTGTTCCACATGCGCCCCGCCCCGGGCTTCGCCGACTACCGGACGCCGATCGCGGGCCTGTACTACGCGAGTTCGGCCACGCACGCCGGTGGCGGTGTCTGCGGCATCCCCGGCATGCAGGCCGCGCGAGCGGCGATCTCCGACCGCAAGCGCGCCGCACGGACCCCCTCGGCGTGGCTGGCGCGCCGCCGCGGGTGAGCTCGTCCGTACGGGCCATGCTCTCGGCCCGCTCCGTCGCCGTCGTCGGTGCGAGCCCGCGCGAGGGGAGCTTCGGCCACCGCCTGGTGACCGAGGTGCGGCGCTCGCCGTCGACGCCGGAGCTCTTCCTGGTCAACCCGCGCCACACCGAGGTCCTCGGCGCGCCGTGCGTGCCCTCCCTCGACGCGATCGAGGACCCGGTCGACCTGGTGCTGCTCGGGGTCCCCGACTCGGCGCTGGAGACGGAGCTGGCGCGGGCGGCGGCTCGGGGCGCGCGCGGTGCGGTCGTCTTCGGGACGGCGTACGAACCGCCGTCACCGGAGCGACCGCGGCTCGGCGCCCGGCTCGCGGAGATCGCGCGAGCCGCGGACATGGCGCTGTGCGGCGGCGGGTGCATGGGCTTCGCGAACGTGTCCGAGGGACTGCGCGCGATGGGCTACCTCGAGCGCGAGCCGCTGCCTGCGGGGCCCATCGCGCTGGTGACGCACTCGGGCTCGGCCTTCTCCGCCCTGCTGAGAACCCACCGGCGCCTCGGCTACACCCTCGCCGTCTCCTCCGGCCAGGAGCTGGTGACCACGACGGCCGACTACGTGGAAGCCGCACTGGACGACCCGGCCACGCGTGTCGTCGCTCTGCTCATGGAGACCCTGCGCTCTGCCGATCGGCTCCGTGCTGCGCTGGACCGCGCCGCCCGGCAGGGTGTCGCCGTCGTCCTGCTCACCGTCGGCGGCTCCGAGGTGGGTCGCGGGATGGTCGCCGCCCACTCAGGAGCGGTGGCCGGGGCCGACGCCGCCTGGGAGGCGCTGGTCGACGCCCATGGTCTGCTGCGCGTGCGCGACCTCGACGAGATGACCGACACCCTCGAGCTGCTCGCGGTCGGCCGGCGCGCCACCTCGCCCGGGCTGGCCACGGTGCACGACTCGGGCGCCGAGCGCACCCTCGTGGCCGACATCGCCGACGAGGAAGGCGTCGCCTTCGCCGCCCTCGGCGAGCAGACCGTCTCGCGGCTCGATGCGCTCCTCGAGCCCGGTCTGGTCGCCACCAACCCCCTGGACGTCTGGGGTACCGGTGCCGACACGTTGCCGCTGTTCGCGGGCTGTCTGCGCGCCGTCGCCGACGACCCGGCTGTCGGCGTCGTCGCGCTCGCGGTGGACCTCGTCGAGGAGTACGACGGCGACGAGTCCTATCCGCTCGCGGTGCTGGAGGCCGCCGCCGCGACCGACAAGCCCGTGGCGGTCCTGTCGAACGTGACCAGCGCCCTCGACCAGGCGGCGGCGGCCCGCCTCCGCTCGGCGGGCGTCCCCGTGCTCGAGGGGACGCGCAGCGGCCTGCGGGCCGTACGCCACTTGCTCCAACACAGCCTCCAGACCGCTCGCACGACGCCCCTGGTCTCCGTCGACGCAGCCCGACAGGAGCGGTGGCGCGCCCGGCTGGGCGGGCCGATGGGCTCGCTCGACTGCTTCGCGCTGCTGCGCGACTACGGGATCCCCACGGTGGGTGTCGCGACCGCCGCGTCGCGAGAGGAGGCGGTACGCGCTGCCGCAGGGCTGGGCTGGCCGGTCGTGCTGAAGACCGACGAGCCAGGCGTGGCGCACAAGTCCGACGTCGGCGGGGTGGTGCTGGGGCTCGCGGAGGAGGCCGCGCTCGGGCGGGCGTACGACGACCTGGCCGAGCGCCTCGGGCCCCGCGTCCTGGTGGCGGCGACGGCGCCGGCGGGGGTCGAGCTGGCGCTGGGACTCGTGCGGGACCCGCTGCTCGGCCCCCTCGTGGTGGTGGCGGCCGGTGGGGTCCTCGTGGAGCTGCTCGCCGACCGGGCCGTGGGCCTGCCGCCACTCGACGAGGACGGGGCGCTGCGCCTGCTGGACCGGCTGACCGCACGCCCGCTGCTGGACGGCCTGCGCGGGGCGGCCCCGGCCGACCTGAGCAGCGTCGTGGCGTGCGTGCGGGGCCTCTCCCAGCTCGCCGTCGAGCTCGGCGACCTGATCGTCGCCCTCGACGTCAACCCCCTCATCGCCGGCCCGACCGGCGCCGTCGCCGTCGACGTCCTCGTCGTCCCTCAGTGAGCGCTAGCTAGCCCCTCCCCTGTTTGGAATGAACGCGACGTTGTTCCAATAGGTGCGCAACAACGCCGCGTTCATTCCAAAGAAACGGGGGGCGGGTCAGAAGACGGCCGGGTCAGAAGACGGCCGGGTCAGAAGATGACGTAGACCTTGCGCAGGGTCTCGTGGATGTCCCAGATGCCGCTCCAGCCCTTGGGGAAGAACGCGCAGTCGCCGGTCCCGACCTTCAGCGGCTCGCCACCGTCGGGGGTGACCGTCATCGAGCCCGCGACGAGCTGGATGAACTCGTGGGTCTCCAGCAGCCACCGGGACGGCCCGGCGGTGCACTCCCAGATGCCGGCCGACTGACCGGTGGCCTCGTCGGCCCACAGCTGCAGGCCAGCGGTCTGCATGGGCTCGGCGGTCGCCTCCTCCAGGGGCCCCCAGTCCTCCAGGTCGGTACGCCCTGCGGCGTCGGCGAGGTAGGGAGTGGTCGGCGTCGTCATGCTGGCGTCCTCTCGGGATCGGGCAGGCGGTCGGGATCGGGCAGGCGGTCGGGATAGGGCAGGGCGATCGGGTCGGGAGCGAGGCGGCTCTTGCCGGTCTCGTCGAATCGGTCGAGGCCGAGCTCACCGGCGTCCACGACGTCGGTCGAGCCGGTGAGCACGAGGTCGGCGGCGGCGCGCGACACGCCGGGACCCCACATCATCCCGTGCCCGCCGGCGCAGGCGACCACGCTGCCCTCGACCGGGCCGTCGGCGCGAAGCCCCGGCCCGATGATCGGCAGGTGGTCGGGCGTGTACTCGATCGTGGCGGCCCACACCTTGCGGATGCCGAGACTCGCGGTCAGGGGGACGGCGACGATGAGCCGCTCCCTCATCCGCGCGTAGTAGTCCCAGTCGAAGCTGCGCGCCTCCCCTGGTGCCTCGTCGGGGTTGCTCATCCCCCACAGCAGCCCGCCCTCCTCGGGGCGCCAGTAGATGCCGTAGGTGACGTCGAACATCATGGGCACCCGCTCTGGGGCGAGCTCGGGGTGCGGCTCGGTGACCACCACCTGGTGCCGTACGCCCGCCGCGGGGACCCGCATCCCCGCGAGCGCGCCCACGGCGCCGAGCGAGGGCCCACCGGTCAGCACCACGCGAGGGGTGTCGATCGGGCCGGCCGAGGTGTCGACCCCGACAACGCGGCCGGAGGCGACCCGAAGGCCGGTGAAGGCGGTTCGCTCCCGCACGTCGACCCCGGCGATGAACAGCGCCGCCGTGTAGCACCGGACGTTCGTGGGCGGATCGAGGTAGCCGTCGCTCGCGCAGAAGGACGCCCCGAGCTGCACGCCGTGGGCGAGCGTGGGGTTGCGCCGCTCCACCTCCTCCGGCTCCATCCACTCGACCTCGAGGCCGAGGCGCTGCTGCATCGCCACCCTGGAACGCCCGACGCGGACCTCCTCGGCGGTGTAGGCCGGCATGAAGTAGCCCTGCTCCACCAGGCCGGAGTCGATACCCAGCTCGGCGTGCTGGGATCGGTAGAAGTCACGGGTGAAGATGCCCAGGCGGACCGCCGCCTCCGTGCCGCCCTGCGCTCGGACCATGCCGGCCGCCCGGCTGCTCGCCCCCTGCCCGAGGCGTCCCGCCTCCAGCAGCACCACCCGGCCGGCGCCGGCCCGGCGAAGGAACCAGGCGCACCACGCGCCGACCGTTCCCCCGCCGACGACGACCACGTCCGCAGTACCCGTGCCGCTGAGCGTGTCCATGGATGCCGACGCTGGCATAGACTGAACAGTCAGTCAAGGTAGCCACGGACGAAGCGGAGCCGATGTGTACGGCCTCTCGGAGCAGGACCTCGACATCCAGCGGCGAGCCCGCACCCTCGTCGACGAGTTGATCCCCCTCGAGGTCGAGGTGGAGCTCGCCGGCGGCGAGGTGCCCCCGGACCTGCTGAAGGCCCACCACGCCCGCGCGATCGAGCTCGGTGTCCACGCCACCAACCTGCCGCGGGAGGTGGGCGGCCAGGGCTGCAGCACGCTGCAGGTGGTCCTCGTCCAGGAGCAGGCGGGCCGGGCCACGAACGCCCTCGGCTGGGTGATGGCCACCCCGCCGTCCTGGCTTCCGGCGGTGGCGACCGAGGACCAGATGGAGCGCTACGTCCGCCCGTCCGCCCGCGGCGAGCGCGTGGAGTGCTACGCCATCACCGAGGAGGGCGCCGGCTCGGACGTCGAGGACATCACGTCGACGGCACGGCGCGAGGGCGACGAGTACGTCCTCGACGGCGTGAAGTGGCACGTCACGTCCTACAACGAGGCCGACTACGCCTTCGTCCAGGCCAAGCTCGTCGGTGGGGCGCACGAGGGCGAGCACGCGATGTTCTTCGTCGACCTGCCCTCGCCCGGGGTGCGTGTCGTGCGGACGCCGGCGTACACGCACACCATCGGCCACGCCCACCCGATCGTCGCCTTCGAGGGGGTGCGCGTGCCCGTCGCCAACCTCGTCGGGGCCGAGGGCGAGGGCATGACCTTCGCGCACGAGTGGTTCCGTTTCGAGCGGCTGATGGTCGCTGCGCGCTGCCTGGGCGCCGCCGACCGCCTGGTGGAGGAGACCGCCGCCTTCGCGAGTGCCCGGGTCGTCGGGGGCGAGCCGCTGGCCTCCCGCCAGCTCGTCCAGGCGATGCTCGCCGACTCCCTCACCGAGCTGTACGCGGCACGAGCCCTGGTCTACGAGACGGCGCGAGGCGTGGACGCGGGGGTCGACCGCAAGGTCCAGCACGCCCAGTGCTCGATGGCCAAGCTGTTCGCCTCGGAGATGGCCGGTCGCGTCGCGGACCGCTGCGTGCAGATCTTCGGCGGGCGAGGCTACATGCGGGAGAACGTCGCCGAGCGCTTCTTCCGCGAGCTTCGGGTGGAGCGGATCTGGGAGGGAGCCAGCGAGCTGCAGCGGGTGGTCATCGCCGACCAGCTCGCCAAGCGGGGGATCCGGGCCCTCGTCTAGCCCGCACCCTGGCGGCGCCGCTCCTCCTGACCGGTGCAGGTGGTTGCCACCGCGGGGACCGGCACGGTTGGCTCTGACCGACCCGATCGAGCCAGGGAGTGCCATGACCGCGAGCGAGACCGAAGACCTCACGACGCCGGGCGCCGGCGTCGAGGTGACCGCCACCGAGACGGCGGCCTGGTCGCTGGGCGGGCGGGCCTTCTTCTTCGAGGCGCCGGTGATCGCGCGGTTGCCGATCGGCTCGCCCGTTGTGCTGTCCAGTCCGCAGGGTGAGTTCCTCGGCCAGGTCGTCGAGGTCGGTGCGGCCGAGGGTGCGCAGGGCCGGCTAGGGCGCCGGATCGCCGGGCAGGGCACGCTTCTCGCGCGCGTGGACGGCGACACCCTGACCGCGGTGGGCAGCGACGTCACCTTCGAGGACGCCGCGATGCGCCAGGCCTCCCCAGGCGTGCTCGCGGCCTGGCAGGCGGGCCTGGCCGCGGGCAAGTCCACCCTCGCCCTCGGTGACCTGCGGCACCCGGAGGGCCAGCCCGCCCAGCTGCTCGCCTCGGGCTTCAACCGGCACACGTTCCTCTGCGGGCAGTCCGGCTCCGGCAAGACCTACACCCTCGGCGTCATCCTCGAACAGCTCCTGCTGCGGACCACGCTGCGCATGGTCGTCCTCGACCCGAACTCCGACTACGTCGGGCTGGACCGCATCGCCGCCGAGGACGGCCAGGGCCTGGCCGACGTGGGCCCGGTGGTCGTGTTCCGCTCCAAGGGCGAGCACCGCCTCCAAGTCAGGTACGGGCGCCTGCCGCTGCACCAGCAGGCCATGGTGCTCGCGCTCGACCCGGTGGCCGACGCGGAGGCGTACGACGCGCTGCGGCGCGCGACGGAGGAGCTCGGCACCCCCGAGTACTCGCTGAACGACATCAGGCAGCGCATGCGGGACAGCGCCGACCCGGCGGAGCGGGCACTGGCGCTGCGCATCGACAACCTCGGGGTCGCCACCTGGAGCATCTGGGCGGAGCGAGAGGACCCGCCCCTGCTCGACCAGCTGCCCGCGGACTGGCGAGCGGCGGTGGCCGACCTCGGCGAGATGGAGATCCCGGAGGAGCGGTCGGCGATCGTCGCCTCGATCCTCACCGGGCTGTGGGCGGTCCGCGGGTACAAGCAGCCGGTGCTCATCGTCATCGACGAGGCCCACAACATCTGCCCCCAGGAGCCGGCCAACGCCCACCAGGCCCTCGCGATCGAGCACGCGACCCGGATCGCCGCGGAGGGCCGAAAGTACGGGCTCTACCTGCTGCTCGCCACCCAGAGCCCGCGCAAGCTGCATGCGAACGTGCTCTCGCAGTGCGAGAACCTGATCCTGATGAAGACGAACTCGGTCGCCGACATCAACCACATCGCCGACGTGTTCTCGCAGGTGCCTCGCGGTCTCATCGCCCAGGCGACCGGGTTCTCCCTCGGCGAGGGGCTGGCCGCCGGCCGGATCTCCCCGACCCCGCAGCTGTTCCGCGGAGGACGGCGGCGCTCGCCGGAGGGTGGCGCGGACATCCCCACGTCCTGGGCCGACAAGCGCGACTGACCCCGGCACCACCGCCGATCGGGCGCGGCCGGGACGGGGCGGAGGCGCGACCACCGCCAGGTGCGACGCTAGGCTCCGTCGAGATCCGAGACGAGGGACCTTCGGCGCTTGCGCCCGTTGATCGACTCGGTGAGGGTGACCGAACAGGTCGTCGACGACGCCGAGGGAGCCGAGCATGAGCGAGGATCAGGGCACGCCCAGCGCCGAGGAGGTCGCGCAGCTTCGGGCCGAGGTGGAGCAGCTGCGGGAGCAGGTCGATGCTGATCAGCACCCGCGTCCCCACCCCGCGTCCTGGGGCAACCGGACCGGCGGCTGGAGACCCGTCGTCGCCTCGATCCTCATCGTGGTCGCAGCCCTGCTCGTTCCGCTGTCCGTCCTCGCGGTCTGGGCGCACGACCAGGTGAGCAACACCGACCGGTACGTCAAGACGGTCGGCCCGCTGGCCGCCGACCCGGCGGTCCAGAAGGCCGTCGCGAACCGGATCAGCACCGAGATCTTCGACTACCTCGACGTCAACCAGCTCACGTCGCAGGCGGTCGACGCATTGCAGAACCTTGGCCTTCCGCCACGGGTGAGCAGCAGCCTCTCCGCTCTGGCCGTGCCCATCTCGAACGGGGTGCAGAGCTTCGTCACCGAGCAGGTCGACAACTTCGTCAGCTCGAAGGCGTTCCAGGAGGCGTGGGTCGCGGCCAACCGGGAGGCCCACGCCCAGATGGTCGCGGTGCTGAGCGGGAAGAAGTCGGGTCTCGTGCAGGTCAACGGGCAGACGGTCTCGGTCAACCTCTCCGCCGTCATCGACACCATCAAGACCCAGCTGGTGGCCCGGGGCTTCACTCTGGCCAAGAACATCCCCGAGGTCAACGCGCAGTTCACGATCTTCCAGTCCAAGGACCTGACCAAGGCCCAGCGCTACTACCGGCTCCTCGACCGGGTCTCCACGTGGCTGCCGATCCTGGCCCTGGTCCTGCTCGGCGTCGCGGTCTTCATCGCCCGTGACCGACGGCGCTTCCTGATGTGGGCCGGCATCGCCGTCGCGATCAGCATGGTGGTGCTCGGGGCCATGCTCAACATCTTCAGGACCATCTACCTGAACCAGCTGCCGAGCACGGTGAACCTGCCAGCGGCGACCAGCGTCTACGACCAGCTCGTGCACTTCATCCGGCTCAACCTGCGCGCCGTCCTCGTCGTCGGGCTCGCTGTCGCGATCGGCGCCTGGCTCTCGGGGCCGTCAGGATCCGCGGTGGCGACCCGCGGCTGGATCAACCGCTTCATAGGCTCCCTTCGCGGGGGCGCCGAGCACGCCGGGCTGCACACCGGCCGGGTCGGCGAGTTCGCCGCCCGGCATCACAACGGCCTCCGCGCGGTCATCGTCGGCGCGACCGTGCTCGTCTATGTCCAGGCAGCGCACCCGACGGGATCGTGGACGCTGAAGCTGCTGGTGCTCATGGTGGTGCTCCTGCTGGTCCTCGAGTTCCTCGCCAGGCCGGCTGGTGCGGCGTCGGACACGACGGATGCCGCCGCTCCTCGTGGCTCCTGAGGAGCGTCCACCCGCACCGCTGCCGGAACCGACGGACGTCAACCCGGCGCCGCTCGAGATCGGCCCGATTCGGCCGCTGGCAGCGCTCACCCGACGAGACGACACGCTCGGGCGGGTCGCCAAACGACTGGCGGACTCCGTCGTCATCGCCATCGTGGTCGACTTCGTGCGCCTGGGCGGGCGGGACCGGGTGCTCGTGCTCGCCGGCCAGGCGTTCACCACGATCATCCCGCTGTTCATCCTGATGGCCGCGGTGAGCAGCAACCCCGACTACGTCGCGGACAACATCATCAGGCGGTTCAACCTCACCGACGGAGCAGCCGAGGCGGTCAAGAACCTGTTCGCCCGACCGCCCGGCACCACGGGAGCCATCACCGTCGTCGGTGCCCTGCTGCTGTTCTTCTCCGTCCTGTCTTTCACCAAGTCGCTCCAACGCACGTACGAGGCAGCATGGCGGCTGCCCCCGGCGGGGGTGCGCGGGACCCTCTTCGGCCTGTCCGGCATCGTGCTGCTCGTGGGTCAGGTGGTCCTCCTCACCCTCATCGCGAGTCTCCTGCACCGCGCACCGGCCGGGACGGTCCTCACGTTCCTCGTCCGCGTCGCGATCGCAAGCTTCCTGTGGTGGCAGCTGCAGTACCTGCTGCTGACGCGCCGCGTCCCGCGCCGGCTGCTGGTCCCGGGCGCCGTGACCTCGGGACTCGGCCAGATCGTCATCTCTGTCTACTCCGCCGCGTGGATGCCGCACCTCGTCCGGATCAACGCTGCTCGCTACGGCGTGATAGGCGTCACCTTCGCCCTGCTCACCTGGTTCATCGTCATCTGCTTCGGCGCCGTGCTGACCGCGATCATCTCGGCGCAGTTCGGCGAACGCGCGAAACAGCGTCAGGATTCGACTGCGGCGAGCTGACCCGGAGGCGTGAGCGCCACGTGCACGTCCAGACCGCTTCGTCGTACGAGCTCGGCGAACACCGCTCCCTGCGTACCGAAGTCCTTGCCCAGCAACGATTTCAATCCCACCGGGAACAGGGTTCCGTAGTGGATCGGCACCACGTGACGGGCACGGAGCCGAGCCGTCGCCTCCACGGCGCGCACCGGGTCGAGATGGCCCGGTCCGATGTCGGGTCCCCATCCCCACACGGGAAGCAGCGCCACGTCGACGTCGCCGAGATCGCTCATCGCGTCGAAGAGGTCGGTGTCGCCGGCGAAGTACGTCGATCCCGTGCCGGCCGACAGGACGTACCCGAGCGCCCTCGCGATCGGTCCGGCACGGCGTCGCCCCGAATGCACAGCAGGGACAGCACGGACGCGCAGTTGGCCGTCGACGTAGACGTCACCCAGATCCATTTCGTGGACGGCGCGAAAACCCTGACGTGCCAACCATTCACCGCCGCCGGCAGGGACGAGGACGGGCACGTCGTGACCGATCCTCCGGAGCGAAGGGAGATCGCAATGGTCGTGGTGCAGGTGCGAGAGGACTACGAGGTCGACGCCCTGCCATGTCGACGGACCGGGCATCGCCGCGTATCGCCACAGCACCCCCTCGACGCTGCGGCCGAGCACGGGATCGGTGAGGACGCTGCGGCCGCCGAGATCCACACGCAAGGTCGAATGACCGACGTACGTCACCCGCGGCAACTCACCCATGACCGGGTGAGCCTGTCAGTACCAGCCGTGCGACCGCCAGTAGTGCCAGGCGAGGCACGGTGTCCGGTGCCGGTTCTTGATGTAGCGAAGACCCCATCGGATCTGCGTCTTCGCGCTGTTGCGCCAGTTCGCGCCCGCGGTGGCCATCTTGGGGCCAGGGAGAGCCTGCGGGATGCCGTACGCCCCGCTGCCGTTGTGGGCATGCACCCGCCATCCGGACTCGTTGGTCCACAAGGAGTCCAGGCACCGGAACTGCCCCGCGCCCCAGCCACGCGCCTTGGCCATGTCGCGCCCGAGCTGGCGCGGCGTCCGTCGCTTGTGGTGCGTGCTGCTCGTGGCCGTCGACGTGGCGGTGCTCTTGGCAGTGCTGAGCAGCTCAGCCTTGGTCTCGCCGACGAGGACGACACTCGGGGAGACCGGAGAGGTCTTGTGCGCAGGCGCGAGCGCGGCCGCCGCACCGCTCATCCCGAGGAGACCGACACCGCTGGACGCGGCGAGGGCGGCGATGCCGACGTTCCGGATCGAGGTCCGGGACATGAACAGGATTCCTTCCCAGCTGTGCCGGCCACGGAGGTCGCGACCGGATCACCGGCCGTGGGTTGGTGTCGGCCGGGCGTGGTCCCTGAGCGCTAGGGCTCGAACGGGCGGCGTCAGTGCCGCTGCGGGAATACCGCGAGGGAGGGGAGCGACGCATCCACCGGTTCATCCCTCACGAGGTGATGACATCAACCCTGGGGGAACCTCGCGACCCAGGCAAATCCTGCGCCCGTGGCCTTGATCACAGCGTGGCCTACCTCACGCGCTGACGCGGAATTCGGTACTCCACGCAGCTGGGAGGTGACGCAGCGTCGACCGGATCAGTACGGCAGGTCCTCGAGCATCTCGGTCACGAGAGCCGCGATCGGTGAACGCTCCGACCGCGTCAAGGTGACGTGAGCGAACAGTGGATGGCCCTTGAGCTTCTCGACGACGGCGACCACGCCGTCGTGGCGGCCCACCCGGAGGTTGTCCCGCTGCGCGACGTCGTGGGTGAGCACGACGCGCGAGCCCTGCCCGATGCGCGAGAGGACGGTGAGCAAGACGTTGCGTTCCAACGACTGGGCCTCGTCCACGATGACGAAGGCATCGTGCAGGGAACGGCCGCGGATGTGGGTGAGCGGCAGCACCTCGAGCATGCCGCGGTCGACGACCTCCTCGACGACCTCGGTGGTGGTGAGTGCGGACAGCGTGTCGAAGACCGCCTGCCCCCACGGCGTCATCTTCTCCGCCTCGGTGCCGGGGAGGTAGCCGAGCTCCTGGCCGCCGACCGCGAAGAGAGGGCGGAACACCACGACGCGTCGGTGCTGGCGCCGCTCGAGGACAGCCTCGAGGCCCGCGCACAGCGCGAGCGCGGACTTGCCGGTGCCGGCCCGTCCGCCCAGCGAGACGATGCCTACGTCGGGATCGAGGAGAAGGTCGAGCGCGATGCGCTGCTCGGCGCTTCGCCCATGCAGGCCGAAGGCTTCGCGGTCTCCCCGCACGAGACGGACCCGCTTGTCGGGCGTGACCCGGCCCAGCCCGCTGCCCCGCTCCGAGAGCAGGACGAGGCCGGTGTGGCAGGGCAGCTCGGCAGCGGCAGGGTGGTCGAGCGACCCGTCCTCGTAGAGCCGGTCGAGCTCCTCACCGGTCAGGTCGAGCTCGGCGAGCCCGGTCCAGCCGGACTCGACGGCCAGCTCGGCGCGGTACTCCTCCGCGGGCAGCCCGACCGCGGAGGCCTTGACGCGCATGGGCAGGTCCTTCGAGACCAGTGTGACGTCGCGTCCCTCGGCCCGGACGTTGAGTGCGACCGCGAGGATGCGGCTGTCGTTGTCACCCAGCCGGAACCCGGCGGGAAGGATGCTCGGGTCGGTGTGGTTGAGCTCGACCCGTACGGTGCCGCCCACGTCGTTGAGCGGGAGCGGCTCGTCGAGCCGCCCGTGGCGGATCCTCAGGTCGTCGAGGAGACGCAGCGCCTGGCGCGCGAAGTAGCCGAGCTCGGGATGGCTCCGCTTGCCCTCGAGCTCGGTGATGACCACCACCGGCAGGACCACCTCGTGCTCGTCGAAGCGCAACAACGCCAAGGGGTCCGAGAGCAGGACGCTGGTGTCGAGCACGTACGCCCGCCGGCCGCGAGCGGCGTCGAGGGCGGGAACGGCAGCGATGTCGGCCACAGGTCGGTCTCCCCGCGGACGAGCGCGCCTCGTCCGCGGCTGGTTCGAAGGTCCGGAGAGCGCCCCTGTCCGGGGCCGCGCGCCGGCCCCTTCGTCCGCTGCTCGAGCACCGGTCAGTGGGGCCTTCCCGTCGGGGCGGCGGGGTGCCGCTCCGTCTCTGTCGACGCTAGGCCGCATCCGCGGAGTGCGGCGCGCGCCACGCCGTACGCGCCGGCCCTCGCGGACCGACCCCGCGGCTCCTCGCGTCAGCCGCCGAAGCGGCGATGGCGTTCGGCGTAGGACCGCACCGCGCGCAGGAAGTCGATGCGGCGGAAGTCGGGCCAGTACGCCTCGCAGAAGTAGAACTCCGAGTGTGCGCTCTGCCAGAGCAGGAACCCCGACAGACGCTGCTCGCCCGAGGTACGGATCACCAGATCCGGGTCGGGCTGTCCCTTGGTGTACAGGTGCGCCGCGATGTGGTCGACGTCGAGGACGGCGGCCAGGTCGTCCAGCGAGGTGCCCTGGACGGCCTGTTCCTGGAGCAGGGCACGTACGGCGTCGGCGATCTCGCGGCGACCGCCGTAGCCGACTGCCACGTTGACCAGCATCCCGGGGATGTCGGTGGTCCGCTCCTCGGCCGTCTTCAGCACCGTTGCCGTGCGCTCGGGGAGCAGGTCGAGGGCACCGACCGGGTGGATGCGCCACCGTCGACGCTCGGCGAGATCCCCGACGGTGTCCTCGATGATCGAGAGCAGCGGCGCGAGCTCGGACTCCTCGCGCTGCAGGTTGTCGGTCGAGAGCAGCCACAGCGTCACCACCTCGACGCCGAGGTCCTCGCACCACCCGATGAACTCCACGATCTTGTCGGCGCCGGCCCGGTGACCGCCAGCGGTGGACAGGCCCGCGTCGCGGGCCCATCTGCGGTTCCCGTCGAGGATGACTCCGACGTGGCGAGGGATGCGCTCGGGGTCGAGGTGCTGGATGCGGTCGGCGAGGCGGCGCTCGTACACCCCGTAGACGAGGTCGCGCAGCCCCATGGACACCTCCCGTGACGTGAGCCTACTGGCGTCACCTCACGGGATGGCTCAGGCGTGCGGGCCTTCGGCGCGGACCTTCGCCACGTGTTCCATCGCCCCCCGCAGGTCGGCCAGCCAGGTGTCGCTGTTCTTGGCCACCAACCGGACGCACCAGGCCAGCGCGTCGGAGCGCGACCGCGCCACGCCGGCCTCGACCAGGGTGTCGAGCACCTGCCGCTCGGGCTGGCGCAGCCGGGTCATGACCGGCGCCGACAGGGTCGTGAACAGCTCGCGATGGTCCCCGACCTGGACGCCCCAGGAGACCGTGCGCCCGGTGCGGTGCTGCAGCTCGCGCGCCACCTCCATGCGCTGCTCACGGGTGCGTTCGCGGAACTCCTTGACCCGCCCGCGGACAGCGGCAGCGCGTTCGGCGTCGGCGGCCTCGGGCGCGAGCGGGGGTGGGGCGAGCGGGCCGATCACGGTGATCTCGTCGCGGTCGAGCTCGAGGGTGACCGGTCCGGTGAACCAGTCGTCGGGCAGGCGGCCGGTCAGCCAGCCGCGGAGCGTGTCGTGGTCAATGGTCATGTCAGCATGATTACACAATTACATCATTACGCAACTGCATCGTCAGGACGACAGCTGGGCGCGGAGCTCCTCCGGGGTCGTCACCGGCCGCTCGCAGACGAAGCCGCGGCAGACGTACGCCGCGGCGCGGCCGGCCACGAGCCCCCGCCCGGCGAGCAGCGGCGCGCTCGGCGCTTCCGCCGGGTCGCCGACGGCCAGCACCAGGCCGGGTACGTCCGCCAGCAGCGCGGCTCTGCGCAGGGCCTTCGTGCCGGGGTCGTCGGGGGGGCCCACGAGCGCGACCTCTCGCGGCCCGTCGACCATGGCCTCGGCGACCGCCAGCCCCCAGCCGGCGAAGCGGGGATGCTCGCTCGCCAGGAGCCGGTAGACCCCGAGCGCGGCCTCCGCCGCCTCCCGGTGGCGGGCCGACCCCGTGAGGGCGGCGTAGGACAGCAGCGCACCGGCCGCGGCCGCCCACCCGGACGGGGTGGCGTTGTCGGTCGGGTCCTGGGGCCGGCGCAGCAGCTCCTCCGCGTCGTCGGCGGTGTCGTAGAAGCCGCCGGCGCCGTCGGCGAAGTGCACGAGGACGGTGTCGAGCAGGTCCCCCGACCAGGCGAGCCACCGACCCTCGCCGGTGGCGGCGTACAGCGCGAGGAGGCCCTCGGCGAGGTCCGCGTAGTCCTCGAGCACCCCGACATGGCGTCCCGCCCGGCCGGCCCGAGACGCCCGGACCAGCCGGTCGCCCTGCCGGTGCACGTCCATCAGCGTCTCGGCGCACTCCCGCGCCGCCTCGACCCAGGCCGGCTCGTCGAACAGCGCGCCGGCGTCGGCGAGGGCCGCGATCGCGAGGCCGTTCCAGGAGGTCACGACCTTGTCGTCGCGCATCGGTTGTGGCCGCGACGCGCGGGCCTTGCGCAGCCGGTCGCGGACGTCGGCCCAGCGCACCGCGTCGTCTGGGTCCGCGCGCAGCTGCAGCGTCGACGTGCCGTGCTCGAAGGTCCCGTCAGCAGAGACGGCGAACAGGTCCGCGGCCCAGGCCCCGTCCCGCTCGCCCAGCGTCTGGCCGAGCTGGGCGGGAGTCCACACGTACGTCGCGCCCTCGACGCCGCCGGTGTCGGCGTCGAGGGCCGAGGCGAAGCCACCCTCGACCGTCCGCAGGTCGTCCAGAAGGAACGACGTCGTCTCGCGCACAACGCGCTCCGCCAGGGCCGACCCCGTCGCCCGCCACAGGTGCGCGTAGAGGCGCAGCAGCAAGGCGTTGTCGTACAGCATCTTCTCGAAGTGCGGCACGACCCAGTCCGCATCGACGCTGTAGCGCGCGAACCCGCCGGCCAGCTGGTCGTAGATCCCGCCCCGGGCCATCGCCTCTGCGGTGGCGGTCACCATCTCGAGGGCCGATGCGTCGCCGGTGCGCGCGTGGTGGCGCAGCAGCCACTCCATGACCACCGACGGCGGGAACTTCGGCGCCCGCCCGAAGCCGACGCCGTCGAAGCCCTCGCGGACGACCTCGACGGCCCTGGCGAGACTGGCTACGTCGGGGGGCGCCCCGCCGGCCCCGGCGGACGTACGGCGGTCGAGCTCGGCCCCGATGCGGGCTGCCGCGTCCTCGACCGCCCCGCGCTCCTGACGCCAGGTCTCTGCGATCGCCGTCAGCACCTGCGGGAAGGACGGCATCCCGGAAACCGGACGGGGCGGGAAGTAGGTGCCCGCATAGAAGGGCCGGCCATCGGGGGTCGCGAACACCGTCATCGGCCAGCCACCTCGGCCGGTCAGCGCGGTGACGTAGTCCATGTAGACCGCGTCCACGTCGGGGCGTTCCTCGCGGTCGACCTTGACGTTGACGAAGCCCGCGTTCATCAACGCGGCGGTCGCAGGGTCCTCGAAGGACTCGTGAGCCATGACGTGGCACCAGTGGCAGGCCGCGTACCCGACCGAGAGCAGGATCGGGACGTCGCGGCGCCGTGCCTCGTCGAAGGCCTCCTCGCCCCACTCGTGCCAGTCCACCGGATTGTCTTGGTGCTGCAACAAGTACGGGCTCGTCGATCCGGCGAGACGATTGGGCACGACAGCTCCTCCCCAGGTGGATCAGACCGCTCCCCATCCTCGCCGACCCCGCAGCTGCGCGAGGAATGCCTTTCAGGGGATGCTGTCGAGGATCTCGAGCATCCGCGCGGTCATCGACTCGCGAGCCGGGGTCAGATAGCGCCTGGGATCGACGTTCGTCGGGTCGGCCTCGAGCTCGGCCCTGATCGAGCGGGTCAGCGCGACGTTGAGTGCCGTCCCCACGTTGACCTTGGCGATGCCTGCCGCCACCGCTGTGCGCAGCTCTTCGCCGGAAACGCCCGAGGAACCGTGCAGCACCAGGGGAACGCTCACCCGTTCGCGAAGGCGCGCGATGAGCTCGTGGTCGAGCCGGGCCGTGGGGTCCCGCATCGCGTGCGAGCTGCCCACCGCGACGGCGAGCGCGTCGACACCCGTCCGCCGGACGAAGTCGGCGGCTTCGTCCGGATCCGTCCGCACACCCTCGGCGTGCGCACTGAGCGGCGAGTCTGGCTTGCCCCCGACGTAGCCCAGCTCGGCCTCGACCCACAGACCGGCCGCATGGGCCTGGTGTACGGCTCCGGCGGTGCGCCTGAGGTTCTCCTCGTAGGGCAGCAGCCCTGCGTCATACATGACCGAGCTGAAGACGGAATCGAGTGACTCGGCGAAGAGGGCGCCTTCGGTGACGTGGTCGAGGTGGAGCGCGATGGGGACGTGTGCATGACGGGCGACCGCCTCCGTCGCCACCGCGATGGGCTCGAGCTGGCCGACGTGAAAGCGCACGGCGTTCTCACTGATCTGGAGGATCACCGGCCGGCGACTCGCGTTCGCCGCGGCCGCCGCGGCCTCGGCATGCTCGAGGCTGATCACATTGAACGCCACGACGGCGCTTCGTCGTGACCGTGCGCCCTCGACGAGCTCGCTCGTCGGCGCCAGCGTCATCCGGCGACACCACCGAGATCGCGGACGAGCACTCCCTCGCGCTGTGCGGCGTACACCTCGAGGTCCACCTCACCGGCCACCGGGCTCAGCACGGCGGCAGAGGCCAGGCCCACGCAGTCGCGCAACGTCTCCCTGAGGTCGGTCGCTACCGGGTCCACGCGCAGAGCGCGCGCGAGACCTGCCACGACGGCGTCTCCGGCGCCCGTCGCATTGCCCTCGAGAACCGTCGCTGGCGTCGCCGCCCACACCCGACCGGATGCAGCGGCGATGACACCGTCGGGACCCAGCGACGCCACCACGACGGTCCCGTGCATCTCCGAGAGCTCGCGTGCCGCGGCGACGGGTTCGCCGATCGGCGACGCCAGGGCGAGCTCCTCGGCGTTCGGCTTGACCACGGTCGGGCCGGCGGACAACGCGTCGAGGAGGGCAGGCCCACTGGTGTCGACGACGACCGGGACCTCGGCAGCCTTGGCCAGCTCGACGAGAGTGCTCATCGCGTCCTTCGGGACGCCGGACGGGACGACGCCGCTGATGACGACCACCCGAGCGCTGACCAGCGCAGCCGAGAAGGCCCCGAGCAGCTCAGGCCAGCAGTCGATCTCGGCCGGCTCGACGAGCACAGTGACGCAGCCGCTCGTCTCGTCGACGACGGTCACGGTCCGCCGGGTGGGAGCGCCGCTGTGGACGGCGGAGGTGGGGACGCCCAGATCGGCGAGCCCGCGCGCGAGATCGCCCCCGCCGGGACCGCCGAGGGGGAGGAGGACCTCGACCGGTTCACCGAGCTGGCGCAGGATCCGCGCGACGTTGACGGCCTTGCCCCCCGGCCTGGACGACACGGTTCCGACCCGGTTGGTGCTCCCCACCACGAGCTGGTCGACGCGGTAGGTGAGGTCGACGGCCGGGCTCAGGCAGACGCAGAGGATCACGCGGGCGGGCCCTCGGCCAGCACGACGGAGCGGGTGAGGCTGCGCGGCCGGTCCGGGTCGAGCCGCAGCTGTTCGGCGCGACGGACGGCGAGCTGCTGGACGCGGATCAGGTCGGCCAGCGGGTCCAAGCCGTCCGCCACGAGCACGGCGCCGGTGGCCCTGACGTCGTCCGCGATGCCCTCGCGGGGCTCGCCGAACACCCACACCGCCCGCCCGGGCTCAGCGATCGCGATCGGCCCGTGCCGGTACTCCATCTGAAGGTATGCCTCCGTCCACGCCTGGGCGGCCTCGCGCATCTTGAGGGCCGCCTCCTGGGCGATCCCGTAGGCCCAACCTTGCCCAAGGAAGGAGATCTGCGTGGCGACCTGGGCGTCCGGGGAAACGGGGTCCTTGCCCTCGAGAACCGAGACTGCCTGAGCGATCACGGGATCGACGTCCTCCCCGAGGGACACCCTGAGCAGCATCAACGCCGTCGTGGCGAACACCGTCTGCACCACCGACTCCTCGTCGGCGAAGTCCAGCACGATGGATCTGGGCGTGACCTGCGTGACGGGCGAGCCCGGCACCGCGGTGATGGCCACGACCGGTGCGGACGTGGTTCGTACCGCCCGGATCACCTCGGTGGTCGTGCCCGAGCGCGAGATCGCCACTACCCGGTCGTACGAACGCCCCGCCGGGAACTGGCTGGCTGCGAACGCATCCGTCTCCCCCGCTCCCGCGTCCTCGCGCAGCGCCGCATAGGCCGCGGCCATGAACCACGACGTCCCGCAGCCGATGACGGCGACGCGTTCGCCGGTCTGGGGAAGGCTCTCCGCGACATCAGCGGCCAGGTCCCGCGCCGTGGTCCACGCCCCAGGTTGGCCGAGGATCTCGCGGCTGACGTGTGGGAGTGCGTCGGTCGTCATGTGCCCTTCCTGACGGTCATGAGCTCCTCGCGTCTCGCCTGCGCGGCCGTTCCTCCGAGCGCTCGGACGCTGAGTGCACCGGCGAGGACAGCGCGCTCGAGGCACTCGGGCACGTCGAGGTCGTCGAGCCACGCATCGATGAAGGCCGCGTCGAAGCTGTCCCCGGCACCGGTCGTGTCCACGGTGACGACGGGGACACCGGCGACCTCCAGCAGGCCCCGGTCCGAGGCGACGGCGAAGGCGCCGAGGGCGCCGTTCTTCACCACCACCATGGGCCCCGAGCCGGCGATCCGTGCGGCCGCGACATAGGGGTCCTCATCGCGGCCGAGCGCGATCGCCTCGGCTCGGTTGGGGAGGACGAGGTCGAGCAGTGGTAGCAGCTCCTCGATCCCGTCCCAGACGCCGGCGGGGTCGCCGTTGGTGTCCAACGACGTCGACGCACCCACGTCCCGGGCCGCGACCAGGACCTGGGCGGCATGCGACAGCAGCGCTCGCTGGAGATACAGCGAACAGAGGTGGACGTGTCGGAGGCCGGCGCCGGCCAGCTCGGCGATCGTGCGCACCACCTCGTCAACGGACAGCGTCGGGATCGCGCCCGGCAGGGTCAGCGTCGCGCGGTCGTCGCCATGGGAGAGCACCACCGACAGTCCGGTCGGTACGTCGGATCGGCGCCGCACGTGATCCACCGAGACGCCGGCGGCGGACAGCTGGTCGCAGACGTGAGCCGCGAACAGGTCCTCGCCCACCGCGGCGACCAGCGAGACCTTGCGGCCGAGGAGCGCAAGACCATGGGCGGCGATGCCCGCGGACCCGCCGATGACCAGGTCAGCCGCCTCGAGGAGCTGCTCCGCCTGGCCGAAGCGGGGGATCACGTCGCCCACGAGCAGCAGGTCCGGGTTGAGATCGCCCACCACGAGCACGCGAGAGAGATCACCGCTCACGGGGCACATCCTGACGAGGATCGCACAACGTGTCTACAACTGATCAGGGAAGATGCTCAGTTCTGCTCGATTGCGGTCATCGCTGCGGAGGCACCGGGGCGAACTCGTGGGTGATCGCGCGCAGCTTTCGGCCGATGCGTTCCGCGTCGGTCACCTTCAACCTCTCCTTCGGCGCGGTGACGCTGACCGCGGCGACCGGCGTCGGAGCCCCGAAGAACAGCGGCACGGCGACGCAGCGCACGCCGACCTCGCTCTCCTCGTCGTCGAAGGACCAGCCGACGTCTCGGACCCGGCCCAGCTTGTCGGCGAGCTCATCGGCGCTGCGGGCGGTCTTGGGCGTTCGCGGGACCGTCTCCAACGGATGACGGGCGAGCCAGCCGGTGACAGCGGCGTCGTCGGGCAACGTGGACGCGAGGATGGCCTTGCCGACCGCCGTGACGTACGCCGGGTTGCGACCACCGATCGTGGAGGTCAGTCGGACGGTGTGGTCGGCTTCGACCTTGTCGACGTAGATGACGTCGCCGCCGTCGAGGACCGCCAGATGCGTCGTCTCGTTGAACTCGTCGCGGATGGCGATGAGCAGCGGGCGGACCATCGCGCGCAGGTCGAGTCCGTCGTAGAAGCCGAAGGCGGCCTCCACGATCGCCGGGCCGAGGAAGTAGGGACCGGCCGGCACGGGCTGTGCAGCGAAACCGTGCGCGCGCAGGACGACCAGCAGCCGGTGCACCGAGCTCTTGGGCACCGAGAGAGCGCGGCTCAGCTCGTCGAGGGTGCTCCCGCCCGGCCGTTGAGCGAGCAGCCGGATCAGCCGCAGCGTGCGGTCGACCCCGGTGAGGGTGGGCGCCGTCGTGGTCAATGGTCCGTCCAGTCCACAGAGCGGAACGCTATGCCATGTAGCGGAATCCTGCTACGTTCCCTCCGTGGTACCGACTCGGGCAACCGGGATGCGCGCACTCGTGTTCACTCGCCCGGGTGACGTGGAGCTGCGCGAGGAGCCCGCTCCGGTCGCCGGTCCTGGAGAAGCGCTCATCCACGTCCGCTCCTCGGGGATCTGTGGCAGCGACCTGCACGGATTCTGGCACGTGGGGATGCGCAAGCCGCCGCTGATCATGGGCCACGAGTTCGCCGGTGCCGACGCCGACGGCTCCCGCGTCGTCATCAACCCGCTCCTCACCTGCGGGACATGCGCCGCCTGCCTGCGCGGCCATTCCTCGGTGTGCGCGAACCGGCAGCTGATCGGCGTCAACCGCGCGGGCGGCTTCGCCGAGCAGGTCGCCGTGCCGACCTCCGCGCTGCATCGCCTTCCGGACGGTCTCCCTTGGGTGTCGGCTGCCCTCATCGAGCCGCTCGCCAACTCGGTGCACGCGCTCGACCTCCTGGGCGATCCGCAAGGCAGCCTCGGCATCGTCGGCGCTGGGTCGATCGGTTTGCTCACCTTCCTCGTGGCGCGATCCCGGGGGTACGACGTCGTCCTCGCCGAGCCGTCGGATGTTCGGCGCGACACCGCGCAGCGACTTGGTGCGACCGTCGTGCCCCACCTCGGGTCCGTCGACCGCGAGTTCGACGTGACGATCGACGCGGTGGGCAGCACCGAGTCTCGCCGTTCCGCTCTGGAGCGGCTCTCTTCTCGAGGCACGAGCGTGTGGATCGGGCTGGCCGAGGCGGATTCGACCATCGGGGCCAACGACATCGTGCGGAGCGAGAAGCGCGTCGTCGGCTCTTTCGCCTACACCGACGACGAGTTCGCTCACGCTGTGACGCTCGTGTCCACGCTGGACCTCACCTGGGTCACCCCGATCCCGATGGCTGAGTCGGAACGGACGTTCCTGGAGCTCGCCCGAGGTCGAAGCGACATCATCAAGGCCGTGCTCGACCTGTGCGAGCAGGGCGACCGATGAGGGGGCTGGCCGGGAAGCGGGTCCTCGTCAGCGGTGGCTCACGCGGGATCGGTCAGACATCTGCGCGTCGCTTCCTCGAGGAGGGGTGCTCGGTGTTCCTCACCGGGCTCGACGCGGACGAGGTGGAGGCCGCCGTCTCCGGCCTCGCCTCGTGGGGCACCGTGGCCGGCACGCGCTGCGACGTGTCCTCCGAGTCCTCTGTGAACGAGGCCCTGCAGAGCGCGGTGGCGTTCCTCGACGGCATCGACGTTCTCGCCAACAACGCCGGGATCGCCTGGCAGGAGCCGTTCCTGGACATGACCGCGAGCCACTGGGACCGGGTCATCGCGGTCAACCTTCGTGGCATGTTCCTCGTCGGGCAGGCGGTGGCGCGACATCTCGTCGCGGAGCGGCGTCCGGGCGTCATCGTCAACATGGCCTCGACGAACGCGCTCGGCGGTGAGGCGTACTACGCCCACTACAACGCCTCGAAGGGCGCGGTCCTGCAACTGACTCGCACCATGGCGGTCGAGCTCGGCGTCCATGGGATCCGAGTCAACGCCCTGTGTCCGGGCTACATCGAGACGCCGCTCAACCGTGAGATCGCCGCGAACAGCGGTGACCCGGACTTCGTGGCCACCTATGTGCGAGACAACATCCCGCTGGGTCGTACCGGCAGCGAGGAGGACGTCGCCGCCGCGTACGCCTTCCTCGCCAGTGACGAAGCCGCGTTCGTGCACGGGGCCGCGCTCGTGCTCGACGGCGGTCAGACCGCGGTCATGTGACAGGTCCCGGGAAGGTGGGTCACGGCATTGTGCAGGAGGGACGAGCTGGGGTGGAGCGAAGGACTGCCGAGCCGATCGTCCTCGATGCCGGTGACCTGCCGGAGTGTCCACGGTGGGACGACGTCTCCCAGCGCCTGCACTGGGTCGACATCTACGCCGGCCGCCTGTGCGTCTGGTCCCCGAGCACCGGCGAGCGGAGCACCTACGACGTGGGACAGCCGCTCGGCAGCTTCGCGTTCCGCGAGGGGCAGGGCTTCGTCCTGGCGCTGGCGGCGGGCTTCGCCCTCAGCGGCGCCGATCCGTCGGGATGGGAGCCCGTGGGCGCCCATCGCCTTCCCGACAGCCCGATCCGCATGAACGACGGCGCGTGCGATCCGGTGGGACGCTTCCTCGCGGGAACGATGCGCCACGACGAGGCGGCCCACGGTGGTGCGCTCTGGCGGCTGGACCCGCAGACGGAGTCTGGCCAGCGTCCTCCGCCGGAGCCGGTCGTCGCACCGACGTCCATCTCCAACGGCCTCGGCTGGAGCGCCGACGGCCGTACGCTCTTCCACGTCGACTCGGCCGACCGCGTGGTGTGGGTACGCGACTACGACGTCGAGACCGGAACCGTCGCCGCGTCGAGACCGTTCGTGACCTTCGACGAGGGCGACGGCTATCCCGACGGCCTCGTCGTCGACAGCGAAGGCTGTCTGTGGGTCGCCCTGTGGGACGGCGGGCGCGTCGTCCGCGTGGACCCGACCGGCGAGGTGCTCGCTGAGGTCCTGGTCCCGGCGCGTCGGGTGAGCAGCTGCACCCTCGGCGGGGTCTCGGGCAGCGAGCTCTACATCACGACGGCGCGTCGTCGACTCGACCCGTCGGTGCTCGAGGCCGAGCCGCTGCACGGCTCGATCTTCGTCTGCCCTGTCGACGTCACCGCCCCGACCCTCGCCCGCTACGCGGGCTGACCACGACCACCTGGAGGACCCCATGCCACGCCAGGCATTCCGCACCGAGCTCGCACCACGCCCTGCGGGTCCCTACTCCCAGAGCGTCCGGATCGACAACATCGTCGTCGGCGCCGGCCAGGCCGGGATCCGGCCCGACGGATCGATCGTCGACGGGGTCCGTGAGCAGACCCGGCAGGCCTTCGCCAACCTGCTGGCCGCGATGGCCGAGGCGGGCGCGACCGGCCAGGACGTGGTGAGCGTGCGGGTCTTCCTGCGCCACCCGGAGCAGTTCGCCGAGATGAACGAGGCCTATGCCGAGGTCTTCACCGAGCCCTATCCCGCGCGGACCACGGTCTTCGTGGGGCTGCCGGCCGGGTTGGAGGTCGAGGTCGACGCGCTCGCCGTGCTGCCCCGCACGGATCCCTCCGAGACCGGGAGCGGAAGCTGACCGGGCAGTCGTACGATCCAGGCGCTCCCCTCGACGCGCCCCTGCCGTGGCGCGTGGCCGGGTCGGCGTCCCCTCCCCGGCTCCGGCTGCCCGGTGCGGACCCGGGGGCACGGCGCGACCTGGAGACGCCGGTGGCGGTCCTCGCCGAGTCGGCGTTGCTCCACAACGCACGGTGGATGCGCACCTATTGCGACGCGCACGGGTTCGTTGCCGCCCCGCACGCCAAGACCAGCCTGTCGCCCGAGCTGTGCCGACTACAGATGGCAGAGGGCGCCTGGGGAATGACCACGGCGTCCGTGGCGCAGGCGCAGGCGGTGCTCGGGATGGGCATCGACCATGTGCTCATCGCCACCGAGGTGATCGACGAGGCGCCGCTGCGTGACCTGGTCACCGACGTGATGGCAGAACCGCGGCGCGAGCTCGTCGTCTTCGTCGATTCGGCACGAGGCATCGGGGCGCTCGAGACAGCTGTGCGCGAGGTCGGCGCCGACCCCGGACGGGTCGGTGTCCTCGTCGAGCTCGGGCAGCCGGGAGCTCGCAGCGGCGTGCGCGACCGGACGACGGGGATCGAGCTGGCCGAGCGAGTCCATGCTTCCTCGACACTGACACTGCGAGGCGTGGGCGCGTACGAGGGCACGATCGCGAGCGCGCGGACACCGGACTCCCTCGACCGCGTCGACGCGTTCCTGCACGACGTCGTCGTGCTGGCGAGCGAGCTGCGGGACCGCGGCTTGGTCGGCGACCACGACATGGTGTCGGTCGGCGGCAGCATGTACCTGGATCGGGTGGGCACGGTGCTGTCGCCGGTCGCAGCATCCGGGGCAATGGTCCTTGTGCGAAGCGGCTGCTACATCACTCACGACCATGGGCTCTACGACGCGGCCGCTCTCCTCACGCCATCGCTTCCGCCGCTGCGAGCGGCCCTTCAGGTGTGGGCTCGAGTGGTCTCGCAGCCTGAGCCGGGCCTTGCCATCCTCAACGCGGGACGGCGACACGTGTCCCACGACAACGGACTGCCGGTGCCCCTGCACCTGGTCGGCGACGACGGGCGCGCGGTGGACGCGTCGGCCACGTCGGTGTCCGCGCTGAGCGACCACCACGCCTCCCTGAGATTCCCCGACACGGTCCCGGTGAGGGTGGGCGACCTGGTCGCGCTCGGGATCTCGCATCCCTGCACCACCTTCGACAAGTGGTCGACACTCCTCGTCCTGGACGACGACGGTCAGCAGGTCGGACTGTGCCGCACCCTGCTGTGACCGGAGGCCGACCCGTGGCCCCGACCCGGTCCCCGAGCTAGAAGGAGCTCGTCGTCCAACGGCCGACCACCGGCGCCGGGGCGGAGGGGACCGCAATTGTCACTGGTTGGGAACGATCCTTGCGAAGCCCCCCGCCAACCGTTGACGACGGGGTCCAGAGGTAGTTACGGTCTGTCTGGCGAAACGTCATTCCGCCTAGCGAAATCCAAGGCAGTCACCTTGACCATGACCACCGCCGTCACGTTCGTGGGGGCCGGGAGCGTGGAGTTCACACGCGACCTCGTCGCCGACATCCTCCGCTTCCCCGACCTCGGTCCCGTGGACCTGCGTCTGCACGACATCGACCCGGACCGGCTGAGCACCGCCGAGGGGGTTGCGCGGTCGGTCGCGCGATCAACCGGAACCTCGCCCACGGTGTCGACCTTCGCCGACCGTCGTGCGGCGCTCGAGGGTGCTCGGTTCGTCATCAACACGGTGGCCGTAGGAGGTCTTGACGCCACACGGGCCGACTTCGAGGTCCCGGCCCGCTTCGGGCTGCGCCAGACCATCGGCGACACGCTCGGCATCGGCGGCATCTTCCGTGCCCTTCGCACCTTCCCCGTCCTCGACCAGATCCTCGAGGACATGCAGGAGGTGTGCCCCGACGCCTGGTTGCTGAACTACACCAACCCGATGGCGATGAACATCTGGTACGCCTCGCTGAGGGCGCCCTCGATCCGGACGGTGGGCCTTTGCCACTCGGTTTACTGGACCGTGCGGGGCCTGTGCGAGGTCATGGGGGTCGACCACGAGGCAGTCTCCTACGACTCGGCGGGTGTCAACCACCAGGCGTGGTTGCTGCGCCTGGAGAAGGACGGACGGGACCTGTACCCGCTGCTGGACGAGCGCATCCGCGACGACCCCGAGCTGCGGCGGCGGGTACGGGTCGACATGTACAAGCGGATCGGCTACTACCCGACGGAGACGAGCGAGCACTCCAGCGAGTACGTGCCCTGGTACCTGCACAACGAGGCGGAGATCGAGCGCCTGCGCATCCCGATCGGGGTCTATCTCGACATCAGCGAGGAGAACGCCGCGACCTTCCAGGCGACCCGCGACGCGATCGTCGCGGGTCGCGACATCGAGGTTCACGACGGTGCGACGGAGTACGCGCCGCAGGTGATCCACAGCATCGTCACCGGCACCACGCGACGCATCCACGCCAACGTCCCCAACCGGGGGCTCATCTCGAACCTGCCGAGCGGGGCTGCGGTGGAGGTGCCGTGCTACGTCGACGAGCTCGGCGTCCACCCGGTGGCCATGGGTGACCTCCCTGCACAGTGCGCGGCGCTGAACCGCTCCTTCCTCAACGTGGCAGAGCTCACCGTGCGCGCGGCCGTCGACGGTGATCCGCGGTTGGTCCGGCTCGCCGCGATGGTCGACCCCGCGACGGCGGCCGCGCTGACGGTCGACGAGATCTGGCAGCTCTGCGACGCGATGACCCAGGCACACCGGGACCGGCTCCCCCTCGCGCTCAGGAACGAGCGCCTCCCGTTCGTCACCGACTCCGTGGAACGTCGGGCGTGATGGTCAGCGCGTGCGCCCCAGCCGCAGCGCCGACCCGCGTCCGCACGGCGTCGTCGACCTCAGGGGACCGGGACGACGTGCACCGTGGGGCCGAGGCGCTCCAGCTCGGCGGCGTCGCTCGGGTCGACACCGGAGTCGGTCACGATGTCGGACGCGACCGAGATGTCGACGATCTTGGCGAAGCCGCGCCGACCCACCTTGCTGGAGTCGGCGACAACGATGACGCGCTCAGCCGCCCGGACCAGCGCGCGGTTCGTGTGGGCCTCGACCTCGTGATGGGTGGTGAAGCCCGCCGCGGCGCTCACGCCGTCGACGCCGATGACGGCAATGTCCAGGTTGATGTTGGCCAGCGTGAGCTCCGCGAGCGGCCCGACGAGCTCGTAGGACTCGGCTCGGGCACTTCCGCCGCACACCACGAGTTCGATGTTCGACCGCACAGCGAGCTCGGAGGCGATGTTGAGCGCATTCGTGACCACCCGCAGGCCAGATCGCACGGCCAGGGCACGCGACACCTCGGTGGTCGTCGTGCCACCGTTGAGCCCGATCGAGGTGGCCTCGGGCGGGATGAGCTGCGCGGCGGCCTCGGCGATCGCCCGTTTGGCGTCGTAGTGCTGACCTCCGCGGTAGCGCATCGGCAGCTCGTAGAGGACGCCCGACGCGACCGCCCCGCCATGGGTCCGGGTGAGCAGCTTCTGCTCCTGGAGCAGGTGGAGGTCGCGACGCACCGTGGCCTCGGAGACCTCCAGCTGGGCGGCGAGGTCCAGCACGGCCACCGTTCCGTGCTGGTTGAGCTGCTGCAGGATCTGCCCGAGCCGGTCCTCCTGGCGCATGTCGCGCACCTTACGCGCACGTCGATGTTCATTTCGAGCATCCGGGCGATCGACCTTCCGGCCGCGAAGGCGACCGATTCGAACGGCAGGAGAGCGCCCGGAGACCGTGTTCGGGTCCTTGACCGCTCGATATCACCGTGCAAGGCTGCGCACGAGATTCGATCGAATGTGCGCGATTGGCCGATCTCGTCTGAAGGAGCACCCTGATGGTCCTCGTCCAGCCGGCCGGACGTCCGCACCGCCCGCGGACCCGCCGCACGACCCTGCTCGTCGCGCTCGGCGTGGCTGCCGCCCTCGGCGCCGCCGGATGCAGTGGCGGGAGCAGCAGCGGCTCCGCGGGGGGTAGCGCGAGTGCCGGTGGGGGCTCGACGTCGATCACCGTCGCTCACGGCTACACCGACGCCGAGGCGGCGGAGCTCAAGAAGCAGGTGGCGCAGTGGAACTCCGCGCACCCCAAGGAGACGGTCAAGCTCCTCTTCAACGGCGGCAACGACAGTGCGCTCCAGAAGACGGTGGCCGGATTCACCGCAGGCAACTTCCCGGACGTCGCCTACGAGTACGGCTCGTCGGCCGCGCAGCTGGCGCGTCAGCCCAAGCTCGTCGACCTCACCGACAAGGTGACGTCACCCGCTCTGGACTGGCAGGACTTCTTCCCCTCGGAGCGACAGGCCGCGACCGTCAACGGCAAGGTCGTGGGCATCCCCTCGCTCGTCGACAACCTCAGCCTCGTCTACAACAAGGACCTGTTCGCCAAGGCGGGTGTCGCTCCGCCCACGAACGACTGGACGTGGCAGGACTTCCGCGCAGCCGCCAAGCAGCTGTCCAACCCGAGCTCGAAGACGTACGGCTGGGCGTACGTCAACGACGGGAGCGAGGACACCGTCTGGCGCTACCTGGCGATGCTGTGGCAAGCCGGCGGCGACCTGCTCAACGCGGACAACACCAAGCCCGTCTTCAACTCCCCTGCCGGTCTCGCCGCCCTGCAGCTGCTGCACGACATGGCCGTCACGGACAAGTCCGTCTACCTCGACACGGGGAACCAGAACTACATCAACCTGTTCAACAGCGGCAAGATCGCCATGCTCTGGACGGGCCCGTGGGACCTGTCGAGCATCAACAGCGACGTGAACTACGGCGTGACCTATCTGCCCGGCTACAACGGCAACCACGAGACCATCTCGGGACCTGACCTCTACATGCTCTTCGACCACTCCGCGCCACGTGTCCAGGCGGCGCTGGACTTCATCTCGTGGCTCACCTCGGCCAAGGTGCACATCGACTTCGCCATCGCGACCGGGGACCTGCCGCTTCGTCAGTCCGAGACGCAGCTGCCGGCCTACCAGACCTTCCTCACCAAGTACCCCGCGGAGAAGGTCTTCGTCAGCAATCTCGCCAACGTCAAGCATGTTCGGCCGAACATCGCGAACTATGCCGAGGTCTCAGCCGCAGTCGGGCAGATGATCCAGAGCGTCCTGCTGGGACAGTCCCAACCGGCCGCCGCCCTGAAGTCCGCGAGCAGCCAGGTCTCGGCAGTTCTCGCCGGTTCGTGAGCGAGTCACTTCGCCCGGGCGAGACGCCCGTCATCGCTCGTGCAAGCCGACCGCGAACGATCCTGCCACGCCCCGAACGCCCATCGACGCGATCCAGGCGCAGCTTCGGCGGACGTCGATCCGAGGCCCTCAACGGATGGGCCATGGTCTCGCCCTCCGTGCTCCTGATCGCGCTCTTCGGCATCGTGCCCGTCATCTGGGCCGTGGCACTGTCGTTCCAGCGCAACGACCTCCAGACACCGCCGACCTGGGTCGGCCTGCACAACTACCGCCTGCTCGTCCACGACCCCGTCTTCCGCGCCTCGGTCAACCACAGCATCGTGTACACGGCGCTGTTCGTGCCGATCACCTTGGTGCTCTCGCTCCTCACCGCCGCGGCCCTGAACCGGCGGGTGCGGGGGATGACGTTCTACCGGCTCGCGGTCTTCATCCCGGTGGTGACCTCCACCGTCGCGACCGGGGTCATCTTCACCTGGCTGATGGACCCGAGCTACGGACTGATCAACGCCGTGCTCCAGAAGCTCGGGCTGCCGACCCAGATGTTCTTCGCCTCGCCCGACCAGTCGCTGTACTCGATCGTCATCATGACGGTCTGGGGCTGGGTCGGTTTCGGTGCGCTCATCTTCCTCGCCGGCCTCCAGGGGATCCCGCAAGACCTGGTGGAGGCCGCCCTCATCGACGGCTGCACCCGCAGCGGAGCGTTCTGGCGGATCCAGGTCCCCCTGCTGCGGCCGGTCAGCGGATTCCTGTTGGTGTGGCTCACGATCAATTCCCTCCAGCTGTTCGACGAGGTCTACGTGACGACGAAGGGCGGGCCCGAGCACTCGAGCACCGTGGTCGTCTATTACCTCTACGAGCAGGCCTTCGAGTTCTTCCACGCCGGCTACGCGGCCGCGATCGCGGTCGTCCTGTTCGCCGCGATCGCGCTCATCACGGTCATCCAGCTGCGAGTGGCGCGCGATCCGGCAGCCGGGGGTGGTGAGGCCCGGTGACAGCGGTCGAGGCGGTGCGCTCGGCACCAGCGAGCGGGCGCCGCAGGAGGCGACTGCGGCTCCCGTCGGCGTGGCACCTGGTGCTCATACCCACCGCTGTGCTGATGGCGATGCCGCTGGTGTGGATGTTCGTCACCAGCGTCTCGACTCTGGAGGAGACACGCCAGTACCCGCCGCAGCTGCCGTCGAGCCTGGACTGGCACAACTACGTCGTGGCCTGGACGGACTCGCCCTTCGGGCGCTGGCTGATCAACAGCACGATCGTCTCGGTGACGTGTGTCGTGAGCAACATCGTGTTCTGCAGCATGGCCGGGTACGCCTTCGCACGCCTTCGCTTCCCGGGAAGCCGCATCGTCTTCTTCGCGATGCTGGCGACGCTCATGGTGCCGTTCCAGGTGGTCATGATCCCCACCCTGCTGATCGTCAAGCATCTCGGTCTCGTCGACACGCTGCCGGCGCTCATCGTCCCGAACCTGGTCACGCCCTTCGGGATCTACCTGCTTCGACAGTTCTTCCTCTCCTTGCCCATCGAGCTCGAAGAGGCTGCGCTCATCGATGGGGCGAATCGCATGCGAATCCTGCGCAGCATCCTGCTTCCCCTCATGGGCCCGCCGATCAGCACGCTCGCCGTTCTCACCTTCCTGTCGGTGTGGAACGACTTCCTTTGGCCACTCGTCGTCACGTCCTCGCCGAACATCATGACCGTGCAGCTTGGCCTGTCGACGTTCCAGAGCGCGCACTACACGAACTGGCCTGTCCTTATGGCTGGGACACTGCTGAGCCAGCTGCCAGTGCTGCTGCTCTTCGTGATCGGGCAACGGTACTTCGTCCGCTCGATCGCAACGACCGGTATCAAGTAGCGGGTCAGAACGGCACGTGGCGAGCGAGCAGGCCCTCACCTGGACGTCGGCCCGACAGCATCCTCGCGAACTCGATCGCGTCGAGACGGATCTCCTCGGCACCCGGCGGGGAGGTCCAGTGTCCGCCCGCCGGCCCGCACAGCCGCAGGTCGTACGGCTCGCCGTGCAGGGCGGCCCACTCCGCGACCAGGTCCTCGACGATGGCGCCGTCGTGATCCGGCGTCACCACGAGGTCGGCCCCGGTCGCCCGCGCGAGGTCCACGCGGTGCATCCAGGCGTCGCGGGTGTAGACCCGCCCCGTGAGGTAGCCCACTGGCCGGGTCCCCAGCGGGGGACCGAACGGGAGCGGTATCGACCGCAGCACGTGGGGTATCCGACGTCTTGCGGTGACGCCGCGCCGACCGGAGCGCTCGAGGTCACCCACGAGCTCCTGCGCTGAGCAGCCCGCGCGGTCCCGGACCTGGAGCTGGTTCATCCGGTCGACGAGGTCACCGGCCCCTCCCACCCGGTGGGCGCGCCACGCCTGTCGCAGGAGTTCCGCGAGCGATGCCGTGCTCACCGCCGCGCCGGCCAGGTGCGCGACGACGTCGTGGACGTCCCAGCCGGCACAGTCGGTCGGCGCGAGCCACTGGTCCGGGGCCAGCCCGCGAAGGAGGTCGTCCAGCCGGCGGTACTCCTCGGCCGCGGCCACCATCCACCGGGTGTAGCCGAGCGAGCGTGGCAGCGCGGGTGTCGTGGCCGTCGCTTCCCCCATGACCGCCTCCCCTCAGCGAATGCCTAACGCTGTTAGGAGTTTGGGGGTAGCCTAGCTCGTCGTCAAGACCACACGACGTCCCACCAGGAGCGACCCGGTGGGGGATCGAGGAGCGCCGTTAGCGAGGCGGGTGCGCCGGCGGCTACGCCGTCCCGGCGCGCCCAGCGCCACCAGCAGACCCTGCGCCGCATCCTCGACGCGGCCTGGGTCCTGTCGCGGCAGCGCGGTCTGACCGGGTGGACGCTGCGCGACCTCGGCGCCGAAGTGGGGATGCAGGCCCCGTCGCTGTATGAGTACGCGCCGTCCAAGAACGCCCTGTTCGACCTCATGTTCGCCGATGGCTACCGGCAGCTGCTCGGTCGGATCGAGGCGGCGGAACGCCCGGTCGACCCACGGGAGCTGCTGCGCCTGGCCACGCGTCTGTTCGTGACGTTCGCGGCCGAGCAGCCCGCCCGCTTCCAGCTGCTGTTCCAGTACGCCGTGCCGGGCTTCACGCCCTCGACGGAGTCGATGGGTCTCGCCGAACAGGTCCTCGCCGCCTTCGCGGCGGTGCTCGAGTCGGCGGGAGTGTCCGAGGCCACCGACCTGGATCTGTGGACCGCGACCCTGACCGGCTTGGCCTCCCAACAGGTCAGCAACGACCCGGGAGGGCAGCGGTGGCTCCGGCTCGCCGACGTCGCGGTGGACCGGCTGCTCCCGCCCGCTGCCGGCTGATCCCGGGACTAGCCGGCCTCGGGTGAGCCGGCAGGCAGTGCCAGCTCGAAGCGGCACCCACTCCCGCGGTTCGACACGGCGACCGCCCCCCGGTGCGCCTCGGCGATGCCGCGAACGATGGCCAGGCCCAGACCCGCACCGCCGTCCCGGCCGGGTGTGCGGGCTTGGTCTCCTCGCCACGAGACGTCGAAGACGCGGGTCAGCTCCTCCTCGGCGATGCCGCCGCACTCATCGGCGACCGAGAAGACGACCTGGCCGTCTCGTCGTCCAACGGACACATCGACGACACCGTCGGCAGGGGTGTGACGGATCGCATTGACGACCAGGTTCCCCAGCGCACGGTGCAGCTCCGCCTCGTCGGCGAGGACGTCGGCACCTGTGTCCGCGTGCCCGCGCAGACGTACTCCATGCTCGCGGGCGTATGGGTCGGCTGCCGCGAGCGCGTCCGAGACCACATCACCCGCGGAGACGACGTCGAGGCACAAGGACAGCGTTCCGGACTGCAGCCGGGACAGCTCGAAGAGGTCGTCGACCATCCGCGAGAGGCGCTCGATCTGGGCCCGCATCTGGCGGTGATAGTGCTCGGGATCGTCGACGACACCGTCCTCCAGCGCCTCGGCCATGGCCCGTAGACCCGCCAGGGGGGTACGCAGGTCGTGCGAGACTCCCGCGACCAGCTCGCGGCGGCTGGCCTCCACCTGCCGCTCCCGCTCCAGCTGCTCCTGCTGGTGAGCGAGGTCGCGTTGCAAGGTCCCGACCCGCGAGGACAGAGCGAGGGCAACGACCACCGAGACCACCCCAGCCGTCACGCAGACGAGGAGCGCGACCCTCAGGTCATGGCCGGACAGGAACATCGCCTTCGCGGTCACGACCAGGCCGACCGCGAAGGCGAGCGTCGGGACCACGGCGACGAGAACTGCGGCGAGGGGCAGGGACCTGGCGACCAGACGGCGGAACACGAGGACGCCCAGCAGGCAGACCAGCCCCGAGCTGAACAGGGCCAGCCCCACGACCTCGAGGCGACTGCTCACGCCGCGTCCCAGCGATAGCCCACGCCCCACACCGTCCGCAGCCGGCGTGGCCTGGCCGGGTCCGGCTCCACCTTGGCCCGCAGGCGGCGGACGTGCACGGTGACCGTCGATCGGTCACCGATCTCCCACCCCCAGACCTGGCGCAGCAGCTCGTCCCGCGAGAAGGCCTGCCCCGCGTGCTCGACCAGGAACGCGAGGAGGTCGAACTCCCGGTTGGTCAGCGCCAGGATGTCGCCGCGAAGGCTCGCGCTACGCGCGGTCGTGTCCACGACGAGGTCGCCGTCTCGCATCCTCGCCGGCGCCGAGCGCTCGCCGCGGGAGCGGCGCAGGACGGAGTCGACCCGCAGCACGACCTCTCGCGGGCTGAAGGGCTTGAGCACGTAGTCGTCGGCGCCGACCTCGAGGCCGACGATCCGGTCGGCCACCTCGCCCCTGGCGGTGAGCATCACGACAGGGAGGTCGGGTGCGCTCTCACGGATCCGGCGGCAGACCTCCAGACCGTCCAGGCCCGGCAGCATGAGGTCGAGGAGCACGAGATCCGGGGGGTCGGCGTCGATCGCCGCGAGGGCGGCACGGCCGTCCGCGAGATGCGCGGCAGCCAGGCCCGCTCGCCGCAGGTAGACGAGGAGGACCTCCACCACGGTGGGGTCGTCCTCCACGACGAGGACGCGGTACGGCCGGGCGGGGCCGTCGGCCCCGCCCGGGACGTACCTCGTCATGCCGGTCATGGAAGCACGCGAGCGACTCACGTGGCGACCAGTCCCTCCATCCCCGCACCGTCGAAGGCCGGCAGACCGGTCACGGTCGTCACCAGGGTGAGGGAGCCGTCGTGGTGGACCCGGAAGCCCTGGACCTCGCCGGCGACCGCGTCCTGCACATAGAGCAGGCGCCCGCCCTCGGCGGTCGTCATGTCGATCGGACCCGCCCCGGTGGACGCGGCGACGGCCGAGACGAGGGTCAGGCTCCCATCGGCTCCGGTGCGGTACGAGCTCAGCGTGCCCGACCCCGCGTTGGCGCCGAAGACGTACCCGCGAGCCGTGGCGGTCCAGCACAGCGCGGTACCGCCGTCCCCGACAGAGGTCGTCAGCGCGCTGACGTGGCCGTCGGGGCGGAGCGTGTACGTGCTCACCGTCGAGGTGGCCGCCTCGGTCACCACGAGGTTCCCGAAGTCGTCGAAGCTGAACGCGAACGGGACGGCGCCCGCCGAGGGGTTCGAGACGTGATGCACCGGACGGCCGTCGTGGTCGATGGTCCAGACCTCGATCGTGTTGTTGGCCTTCGTCGTCACGACGACGTGCCGGCCCTGCGGGTCGAAGCCGATCTGCGCCGGCGCCGTGATGAACAGCGGAGGATCCGCGTTGGCGAGGCCGAGGGAGGCGACCGACCCCGGGACGGCGAAGAGGCGTCCACCCGCCACTCGGTAGCCGGCGATCGCACCGGTTCCGCCGGCGTCGAGGACGTAGACGAGATCACCGTGGACGGTGACGCTGACCGGGAACTGCCCCCGGCTGGGGACGACCTGACGCAGCTGAAGGCGGTCGCCGGAGACGCCGAACACACTGATGCTGTCGCTGCCCGCGTTCACGGCGTACAGCAGGCCGTGCCCGGCGTCGTAGGTGAGCGAGCCCTGCGAGGCGAGGCTGTCGAGCGGCGCCTGGTCGGCCACGCCGCCCCTGCCGCCGGTCAGGTACGTCGCCTCGCGAGTGAGGCTGCCGTCCGGCCCCCGCCGGAAGGCGATGACCGAGTTGGCGGTCACGTCGTCGGTCTGCACGAAGAGCGCGGTGCCACCGGGGACGCCGTACGTCCCCTGGTCGGTCGGTGACGCGTGGGCGGCTACCGGCCCGAGCGCCACCGCGGACGCTGCGGCGAGCACCGGTACGGCGACGCGGACGAGGGGTGCGATGAGGCGGTGCATGTGGTTCCTCCTGGCGGACGGGGACTGCGCCACCATCGCCCGCCCAGCGACCGCGAGGAACGGCTCCGCGGGATCGGTCACCACCCCGTAAGACTCGTGAATCCCGGCCGCGCGTCAGGACGCGACGACGGCATAGACCCGGCGCGGGCCGACACCCTTCAGCTCGTGCTCGCCGCGGTCCTCGAAGGTGATGCCCGAGCCCGACACGAGGTCGCGGACCGTCGAGGAGACGAGGACTTCCCCGGCACCGGCGAGAGCCGCGATTCGGGCGCCGGTGTGCACCGCGATGCCCGCGATGCTGTCCCCGAAGACCTCGCACTCCCCGGTGTGCAGGCCACTGCGGATGTCCAGGCCCAGGTCCCTGACGACCTCACGGATCGCCACCGCGGCGCGCACGGCCCGTGCCGGCCCGTCGAAGGTCGCGAGGAAACCGTCGCCCGCCGTGTCCACCTCGTGCCCGCGGAAACGCTCGATCTGACGGCGGACCGCCGCGTGGTGTCGGCCGAGCAGCTCGGTCCAGCTACGATCCCCGATCCGACCCAGCCGCTCGGTCGAGCCGACGATGTCGGTGAACAGGACGGTCGCCAGCACCCGGTTGGGCTCCGGCGCGGGTCGCACGCCGGTGGCGAGCTCCTCGATCTCGTCGACGATCGCGTCCCGGTTTTCGGTCCACCACGAGTGGTCGGCGCCGGGCAACTCGACGAAGCGGGCGCCCGGGATGCGCGAGGCGATATAGCGCCCCTCCTCGACGTGCGCGTCGCGGTCTCCCGTGGCGTGCATCACCACGGTGGTGGTGCCGATCGTCGGCAGGATGTCGCGGACGTCGACCAAGGTGTTCATCTTCATGAGCGCGAGGGCGGCCGCGGGGCTGGCCGAACGCTTGTAGTAACGGGAGACCTCGGCGAGCTCGGCCGGCCCGAGGCTCGGTGCGACGTCCTCCCATCCGAGGCCCGACAACCAGTTCTGCTCCACGACGGCGAAGGCCTCCTGGCGCTCCTCCCAGGTCGGTGCCCAGGGGTAGTCGGAGGTCCAGAGACGGCGCGCCGTGCTCCCGTAGGTCACCAGGCCGACGGTCCGTTCGGGGTACGTCGCGGCGAAGAGCATGCTCATGTTGCCGCCCTCCGAAGCCCCGAAGACGACGGCCCGTTGCGAACCCACGGCATCCATGACCGCCCGGACGTCGTCCATGCGCTGCTCCAAGGTGGGCAGCTCGTGCGTCGACACGGGGTCGGACATCCCGGTGCCGCGCTTGTCGAAGAGGATCAGCCGGGAGAAGGTGGCCAACCGCTCGAACCCCGCCGCCAGCTGCGGGAGCTCCCAGGCGTACTCCACGTGCGACACCCAGCCGGGGACGTACACGACGTCGACTGGGCCATCGCCCACGGTCTGGTAGGCGATGCTGACCTCGCCCGACCGGGCGTAGCGGGTCTCCGGCATGCGAGTCGGCACGCCGCTCACAGTGACAGACCGCAGGTCGGTGCGGAACGCAGTCACTCTCCTCGGCGGAGCAGGTCGGGTCGGATCGCCACGATCCGCGAGCCCTTGCGCAGCACGCATCCCTCGGCCTCGAGTGCGACGACGATCCGGTTGACCTGCTGGCGCGAGCCGCCGACCAGGCTGGCCAGCTCGGACTGGGTCAGGCGCACGTCGACCGGCACCGCGACACCGGCCTCGGCGGCCGGCGGCCGTGGACCCGCCGCGTCGAGCAGGAAGCGGACCACGCGGCCGCGCAGGTCCTTGAGCACGAGGTCGGTCGCGCGGTCGTCGGTGGCTCGGATCATCGCCGCCATCTCGATGAGCAGTGCGGACGCGACGGACGGGTGCTCGCGCAGGACGCGGGCCACCGTCGCCTTGGGCACGGCGACCAGCGTGCTGCGCTGCCGGGCGACCGCACTCGCGACCCGGGGCTGGCCATCGATGGCCGAGAGCTCCCCGAAGGAGCGTGGAGGACGCACCACGGCGAGCACCACCTCGGCGCCGGTCTCGGACGTCACCGTCAGGGCGATGGATCCCTCGGCGACGACGTACACGCCGCCGCCCGGCTCGCCGCGGGCGAAGACCTGCTGCCCGGCCTCGTAGCGACGGACCCGGCTCTCACCCGCGAGCCGGTCCAGCTCATCTGCCTCGAGCTGGCCGAACAGCTGGGTACGCGCCAGCAACCGGGCGACGGCTTCCCCGCTCATCGCCCGGTGTCGGCCCTTCGGATCGAGCCGGTGACGTAGATCGGGCTCACTGGGCCTCGAGGTGGCGCACGCCCGTACGCTGACGCCGCGAGACGAGGAGCGCAAGGGCCACGACGGCGACGACGACCAGAGTGATGGCCGCGCCGGTCGCCATCCAGTGCAGCTCGGTGCCGAACGTGGTGCCGGAGGCGGGGAGGGTGTCGGCGCTCGTGCCCCCGCGCGGGGTCGGGGTCATCGCGTAGGCGTTGCCGGCCAGCCCCACCAGGGAGCCGACGACGACGAGGAGGCCGAGGACGGTGCGGGTGACGATGCTGGTACGCATGGCGCTCTCCTGTGGGTCGCGGTGGTTCCTGTCGACGACCGAGCCTGCGCCGCCCACCAGCCGCTCGCTGTCACCCATGTGACAGCGCTCGGAA
>DATJPE010000096.1 GCA_035506535.1 Actinomycetes bacterium
GAGGACCGGGATCGTGCGGATGCCCTCGGTCCGCTTGGCGTAGTCGGCGAAGCCCGGGAATCGCCGTGCCTGTTCTGCGTACACGCGGTCGCGCTCGTCGCCGGACAGGTCGCGGACCTTCACCCGATAGGCGTCCGTCCCCCGCTCCACGGAGCCCTCACCGGCGGCGACGAGGTTGAGGTACCAGTCGGGGTTCGTCGGGGCGCCGGCCTTGGAGGCGAAGACGTAGATCACGTCATCGGTCTCCCCGGGGAGGTACACCATCGGGGTGACGTACTCCCGCCCGCTCTTTCGGCCGGTGGCGTGGACGAGAACCATCGGCGAGCCCTCGAAGCCCCCGCCGACGCGGCCCTCGTTGGCGCGGAACTCCTCGATGATCGCCGCGTTCCAGTCGTTCTGAGCCATCTGCTCCCCAGGAAGCTCGGGTCGGTCCACGGCCACGTGCCGTGATCTCCTCAGTGCCAAACCGCACGGCTGGGTCTCACATTCCTCGCCTCACATCCCTCGACTCACATCCCTCGCGTCACATCCCACCCGCGCGACCGCCGATCCCGGCTTCCGAACCCGCCGACGCAACCTGGGACCGCCGGTGCGCGTCTGTCAGACGGACGGTCCGGACGACGGACCGCTGACGGGTACGAGATGGGTGGCTGACCACGCACGTGATGACCAATCTGCTCCGAGCCAGGCACCGGGTCGGCTCGCGACGGCGCGCTTCCCTCGTCGTCGGCGCCCTCGTGACCGTGTTCGGCGCCCTGGTGGTCCTTCCCGCGCACGCGGCCGGCCCATCGACCCTGCCAGGTACGTCGGCCCGGTCACCGGCGCGCGTCGAATCGACCGTGAGCGGACCCAAGGTGCTCGCGGACTGTGTCCACGAGGTGCGGCGGCCGACCGGGATCATCCTCGCCTGTGCCGACGCCAATGCCTATCTCAAGGGGCTCTCCTGGCGGACGTGGGGCGGGGCCGTAGCGCGTGGCCGCGGGGTCTACTGGGCGAACGACTGCGTCCCCGACTGCGCCGCCGGGCACTTCCACCGGCACCTCGCCTACGTCCACCTGAGCCGGGTCCGGCTCGGGCTGTACAGCCGCGCCACCTTGTTCCTCTCCCTCAGGGGCCACCCGCACCACATCGAGGTCTTCGACCTCGCGACCCGACCGGTCGGCTGACGCCCGGATCATGGCGTTCGGCTCTGGGTGAACGCGGGACGCTGGAAGGCCCGCGCGCGGTTGGTGCGCTCGTGGAGGACGAGGAAGTGCTCGACACCTACTCGCGGGCCGTCGTCGGCGTCGCGTCGTCGGTGCTGCCGTCCGTGGCCAGCCTTCGGGTGCAGGTCGAGGGCCGTACCGGTGCCGGGAGCGCGAGCGTGCTCACCGCGGACGGGTTCCTGCTCACCAGCGCGCACGTCGTCGAGGGCGCAGAGCGCGCTGAGGCGTCCTTCGCGGACGGAACCGAGGTGGTCGTCGACGTGATCGGCCGGGACCCGCTGTCGGACCTGGCGGTCCTTCGCGCCCGTGCCGGCGTACCCCCGCCGGTCCAGCTCGGCGACGCCTCGCAGCTGCAGGTCGGCCAGCTCGTCGTGGCGGTGGGCAACCCGCTGGGCCTGGCGGGCAGCGTCACGGCCGGCATCGTGTCCGCGCTCGGCCGGTCGCTGCCGACTCGCAACGGTCGGGTCGTCGACGAGGTCATCCAGACCGATGCGGCGCTGAACCCGGGCAACAGCGGGGGCGCCCTCGCGGACAGCCGGGGCCGTGTGGTGGGAGTGAACACGGCAGTGGCCGGGATCGGCGTCGGCCTCGCCGTGCCGATCAACGACACCACCCGAGAGATCGTGACCTTGCTGATGACCCAGGGCCGGGTCCGCCGGGCGTGGCTCGGGATCGCCGGGGCGCAGACACCGCTCCCGCAACCGCTCGCGGCCAAGCTGGGCAGGAACGAAGGCGTGCGGGTGTCCCAGGTCCTGGCGGCCAGCCCGGCCGCCGAGGCGGGCCTGCACCGGGGCGACATCCTGCTCGCCGTCGACGGGGAGCCGGTGCTCACGTCCACCTCGATCCAGCGGCTCATGGTCGAGGCCGCGATCGGGCGTCGGGTCGAGATCACGGTGTGGCGAAACGGCGCGATGGTCGACGTGGTCGCCTGGCCTCGCGAGCTCGCGGACTGAGGACGAAGGACCCCGCCTCGCTAGAAGGGGAAGCTGCGGGGCTGGCTCTTCAGCGTCACCCAGCGCAGCTCGGTGAACTCCTCCATCGCGAAGCTGATCCCGAACCGTCCCCATCCGCTGTCCTTGACGCCCCCGAAGGGCATCTGTGGCTCGTCGTGGATCGGCTGGTCGTTGACGTGCACGATGCCCGCCTCCAGCTGCTCCGCGATCGCCAGGCCCCGGTCCGGGTTGCCGGTCAGGACGCCGGCGGTGAGCCCGTACCGAGAGGAGTTGGCCCGCTCCACGGCCTCCTCCGCGGAGTCGACGACGTCGACGATGACCACGGGGCCGAACGTCTCGTCCTTCGCCAGCTCGCTGTCCTCCGGCACGTCGGTGACCAAGGTCGCCGGGTAG
>DATJPE010000097.1 GCA_035506535.1 Actinomycetes bacterium
TCGCGAGGACGCCGGCGCCGACCGGAAGACCCAGGCCCGGAAGAGCAGGAAACGCACGAGCGTCGCGGTGAGGTTGGCGGCCACCAGGACGCTCACCTCGACCAGCCGCGAGGGCGTGGGGTCGAGGGTGTGCAGGATCGCCAGCGACCCGCTGGTCAGCGCCAGCCCGGTGGCGAAGACGAGCAGCCCCTGCGCCTGGTGGCGGGCCACCTGGTGGGTCCCGCGAACGCCGAAGGTGAGCCGGCGGTTGGCGGCGGTGTTGCCGACCGCGGTGAGGAGCAGCGCCAGCAGGTTCGCTAGCTGGGCGGAGGCGTGTTCGCGCAGGAGGACGTACAGGAGCAGGTAGGCCATCGTGCTGACCACGCCGACCGCGGCGAAGCGCACCAGCTGGCGCAGCAGGCCGGGGTCGGTCGGCCGCTCGCTCGCGGTGAGCCGGCCGGAGGCGAGTCCGCGGGCCAGACGCGCGATGCCGCGCAGGTCCGCCATGGCGGTCGCGACGATGTCCACACGTGAGTCAGGGTCGTCGACCCAGTCGACGGGGACCTCGTGGATGCGCAGACCGCGGCGCTCGGCGAGGACGAGCAGCTCGGTGTCGAAGAACCAGGCGGTGTCCTCGACGTCCGGCAGCAGCTCGCGTGCGCGGTCGGCCCGGATGGCCTTGAACCCGCACTGGGCGTCGGAGAAGCGGGTGCGCAGGGTCGCGTGCAACAGCAGGTTGTACGCGCGCGAGATCACCTCGCGCTTGGGGCCGCGCACCACCCGGGAGGTCCGGGCCAGCCGGGTCCCGATCGCGACGTCGCTGTGGCCCGAGAGCAGGGGCGCCACCAGCGGGAGCAGCGCGGCGAGGTCGGTGGACAGGTCGACGTCCATGTAGGCCAGCACCGTCGCATCGCTCGAGCCCCAGACGTGGGCCAGCGCGCGGCCGCGTCCCTTGGCGTCGAGGTGCACCGCGCGGACGTACGGCAGCTCGTCGGAGAGCGACTGCGCGATCGGCCAGGTGTGGTCGGTGCTGGCGTTGTCGGCGATCGTGACGCGGAAGGTGAAGGGGAACTCGCGCACCAGGTACGCGTGCAGCCGCTCGACCCCGGCCCGCAGGTCGTCTTGCTCGTTGTAGACGGGGACGACGATCTCGACCGCGGGTGCCCCGGCCTCCGCGGGTTCCGCGCTTCCCCGCGGTCGCCCGTCTGCGGCGGCGCGCTCCTCGGGGCGCTCCTCGGGCAGGAGGGGCCGGTCGGCTATCGCTGTCATGTCATGAAGGTTCGGCCACGGACCTGCTACCAAGGTGAAGATCCCCTGTGAGCGGGCTGTGGATCTTCGGCTGATGCGTGGCTGCCCCACGAGACCCGTATCGTGGTGGCATGGACGACAGTCGCACCGCCAGCAACGACGGCCTCAACACCCGCAATCCCATCCTCGCCCGCGAGGCGGCCCAGTACGCGCGCTTCAACGCGCCACCGGTCTCCGCGCAGGAGCTGCAGGACATGTACGACGCCCCGTCGGCGCCGGCCGCGCTGGACCGGGTGGGCGAGCGGCTGACCATCCACGACGTCGTCGTCAAGACCGCCGGGATGTTCTCGGTGCTCGTCGTCGGCGCGGTGGTGAGCTGGAACCTCGTCACGAGCGCGCCGTGGCTGGTCTGGGGCGCGCTCATCCTGGGCTTCGTCCTGGGCATGGTCAACGCCGTCAAGCGCGAGGTCAGCCCGCCGCTGATGATGCTCTACGCCGCCGTGGAGGGGGTGTTCCTGGGCGGGCTGTCGTGGCTCTACAACGAGAACTGGGGCAGCGGGGCCGGCAACGCCAACATCGTCGGCCAGGCCGTCATCGGCACGCTGGTCGCCTTCGGCGTGATGCTCGCGCTCTACGCCTCCGGGCGGCTGCGGGCCACCCCGCGCTTCACCAAGATGCTGCTGATCGCCATGGTGTCGTACCTGGTGATCGCGATGGCCAGCCTCGTCTCGGCCCTCTTCGGTGTCGGCCAGGGCTGGGGCTTCTACGGCGTGAGCGGGCTCGGCCTGCTGCTGTGCGTCGTCGGCGTCGGCCTCGCCGCGTTCAGCCTGGTGCTCGACTTCGACGCGATCCAGCGCATGATCGCCGGGGGCGCGCCGGAGCGGGAGTCGTGGCGGATGGCCTTCGGCCTGGTGGTCACCCTCGTCTGGCTCTACCTCGAGCTGCTGCGCCTGCTGGCGATCCTGCAGGGCGGCGGCCGCCGCTGAGGCGCCGCCGCCTCCCGCTGTCCTCCGAGGCAGCGAACCTTTGAGGGACCGAACCCGTTGAAGCAATGAACGCGGCGTTGTTGCACACCTAGCGCAACAACGCCGCGTTCATTGCGCTCCCGGGCCCTGGGGTGGGGCGGTCAGGCGCGGCGGGCGGCCCGCTGCTTGTCGCACTCGTGCACGATCGTCTTCGCGTGGCTCAGCGCGAGCCCGTACTCGTCCTGCAGCCAGTGCACCTTGTCGTCGGCCCGGGTGAAGGACGGACCGTCCTCCATGAGCTGGCACCACTCCTTGATGTCGCGCCCGGTTGCCTGCGGCAGCCGGGCCACGAGGTTCGCGTAGGTCTCCTCGGAGTGGTGCACGGACATGGGCGCCTCCCGGCATCCGGGCCCGGCGGCCTACGCCGGGCGCTGGCCTCCTACGGTGCCCCCTGCGCAAGGGTCGGCACAACCCCCGGAGGGCTCTTCCGCGGTGGTGCTGCACCATGATCGCGTGGACGTCGAGGGCCTGCGGATCGAGGTGCGCCGGGTGGCGGAGCGCCTGCGCTCGATGTCGGTGGAGCGGCTGTGTCGGGGGTTCCCGCCGTACGCCTCGCGCGCCGCCGCCGCCCTCGCCCTCGCGCAGCGCCTGGCCGACGCCGCCGAGGAGCTGGAGGCCGAGGCGCAGGGCCGTCAGCCGGTACGCCGTGCCGTCCCGGACCTCGGTCCGCTCGTCGTCGGCGACCAGGTGGCGGTGACCGGCGAGGACCTCGCCGCCGCGGCCGAGGTGCTGGCCGACCCGGACGAGCGGGTCACCGGGTGCCTGGCGGCACTGGGCGAGCTGCGCCGGGCGCTGTAGCGCTTCGGCGGCCCGCGCGGGGCGCCGGCCCACGTGTGCAGGGCGGTCGAGCCTAGCGTCGCCGGGTCACGCGTGCGGGCAGGCTGACGTTCGCCCGGGCGGGCTCGTGACGGAGGGCTGAGCCGAGACCGGGTTCGCGTCAGCCGACGTTGGCCGGGGTGGCGGCCGGCTCGTCGGTGAGCGGGTCGCTCGCCTCGCCGACCGGCGGTTCCCCGCCGTGCAGGAGCGGCAGCCGGCGGCGGATCGAGGCCCACCGGCCCTCGTTGGAGCGGTCCTGCCCGCCGACCTGGGTGCCCGAGACCTCGGTGCCGGGCTCGTCAGCGGCTGCCACCGCCGCCTCCGCGACCGGCAGCACCTGGTCCGCCCCCCTGCTCCGGCGGTGGCGCCCGGGTGGCGGCGGGGCCGGGACCGCCACGCTCGTCGACGGTGTCGGGGCAGCGCCGCCGGCGGCCTCGGCCGGCTCCTCGCCGTAGCCGAGGGCGGCCGCCGCGGAGGGCAACAGCACCTCGCCGAGGCGGCGGTAGCCCGTCGAGGACGGGTGGAAGCGGTCCTCGGAGAAGTACTCCCCGTAGTGGCGGTGGAACTCCGGCCCCAGGATGTCGGCGAGGGAGACCGAGCGCCCGCCGGCCTCGACCACCGCGATCGTCTGCGCGGCAGCCAGCCGCCGCGACCACGTGCGGCTGACGTGGCGCAGCGGGTGCGGGATCGGCCGGACCGTGCCCAGGTCGGGGCAGGTCCCGAGCACGACCTCAGCGCCGAGGGCCCGCAAGCGGCGGACGGCCTGGTCGAGGTGGCGCACGCTGACGGCAGGACGTACCGCGTGCGTGACGTCGTTGGCACCGACCATCATCACGGCCAGATCGGGACGCCAGCCCGGGTGGTCGGCCTCGAGCCGGTCGAGCTGGCCGTCGAGGTCGGAGGTCAGCGCGCCCACGACCGCGATGCAGCGCAGCTCGACCGGACGATCCGACGCCCGGGCGAGCCCGGTGGCGATGACGACAGCGGGTGTGCTGGTCGGGTGGTCCGCACCCAGCCCCGCCGCGCCGGAGTCGCCGAGCATGAGCATGCGCACCGGCGTGGCCTCGAGCCCGACCGGGATCGGCCCGTCGGGCCCGTACCACCCGTCGACGGCGAACGGCGCCTCGAACGGGTGCCCCACCCGCCGCTTCGCGATGATCGCCTCCGCGCGCAGCAGCGCGTACGTCCCCAGCCCGACCCCGACCAGGCTGCCGCCCCCGTACGCCGCCGACGCCGCGATCCGCCGCGCGACCGTGACCCTGGACATGACCTCTCGCCTCCCCGTGCTCCCTTCGACGGTACCCACCCGCGGCGACACCGGAACCCGGCCCGTCCACAATCGGCCGGGCGACCCACTCGGTCGGCCCTACCAGCCGCCCCGGAAACGGCGAGGATGCGCCAGGAAGCCGCGTACGGCCTCCCGGGCCACCGATCGGATCTCGCGTCGCCGGTGACCAGCAGCTCGGTCGCCTCGTGCAGGAGGCTCACGTGCCCGGGGGTGTGGCCGGGCGTGTGCACGACTCGGAGCCCGCAGGCAATGTCGAGCAGCTGCTCGTCGTGCAGCTCCTCGCTGACCGTGGCGGCGCCGAAGTGCCCGCCGTCGCGGAGGATCCGCCCCAGCAGCGTCGAGCGGTCGAAGTCGGGGGCGTGGCCCCGGCGGACGTACCCGGCGTCCTCGACGTGGACGAGCACGCTCGCGCCGGTCCGCCGGACGTGGGGATGCGCCAGACCCCTGGCGTCAAGGGGATCGCGGCCGGCTCGGCCATGCGTCCGACGCTAGCCACCGCCCGCCGCCCGCCCCAGCCGTTCCCCGGATCCCGGGCGCGGCCGACGGGGCGCCACGGGGGCAGCGCCTAGGCTGCCGGGCATGCAGGCGTACGACTCCGTGGTCGACCTCATCGGCGGCACGCCCCTCGTCCGGCTCCATCGGGTGACCGGCGACCTGCGGGGCCAGGTGCTCGCGAAGGTGGAGTACCTGAACCCCGGCGGGTCGGTGAAGGACCGGATCGCGACGTACATGGTCGACGCGGCCGAGGCCTCCGGTGCGCTGCAGCCCGGTGGGACCATCGTCGAGCCGACGTCGGGCAACACCGGCGTCGGGCTGGCGCTGGTGGCCGTGCAGCGCGGCTACCACTGCGTGTTCGTCTGCCCGGACAAGGTGAGCCAGGACAAGATCAACGTCTTGAAGGCGTACGGCGCCGAGGTCGTCGTCTGCCCCACGGCGGTCGACCCGGCCGACCCGAGGTCGTACTACTCGGTCAGCGACCGGCTGGCGCGCGAGCTGCCCGGGGCGTGGAAGCCCGACCAGTACAGCAACCCGAACAACCCGCGCGCGCACTACGAGACGACCGGCCCGGAGATATGGGAGCAGACCGAGGGCCTGGTCACCCACTTCGTCGCCGGGGTCGGGACAGGGGGCACGATCAGCGGGGCGGGGCGCTACCTCAAGGACGTCTCGGGCGGGCGGGTCGTCGTGGTGGGCGCGGACCCCGAGGGGTCGGTGTACTCGGGCGGGACCGGGCGGCCCTACCTCGTCGAGGGCGTGGGCGAGGACTTCTGGCCGCAGACGTACGACCGCGAGGTCTGTGACTCGATCGTGGCGGTCTCGGACCGCGACTCCTTCGTCATGACGCGACGTCTGGCGCGGGAGGAGGGCCTGCTCGTCGGCGGGTCCTGCGGCATGGCGACCGTGGCGGCACTGCGGGTGGCCGAGACCGCGGGGCCGGACGCCGTGGTGGTCGTGCTGCTGCCGGACGGCGGGCGTGGGTACCTGTCGAAGGTCTTCGACGACGCGTGGCTGACCTCGTACGGCTTCCTGTCCGAGGCCTCGCCCGGGCAGACCGTCGGCGACGTGCTGCACGCGAAGGGCGGCGAGCTGCCGGAGCTGGTGCACACCCACCCGAACGAGACGTTGGCCGAGGCGATCCACATCCTGCGCGAGTACGGCGTCTCGCAGATGCCCGTGGTGCGCGCCGAGCCGCCGGTGATGGCCGCTGAGGTCGCGGGATCGGTCGTCGAGCGTGACCTGCTGGAGGCGCTGTTCTCCGGCGGAGCCTCGCTGGCGGACCGCGTCGAGGAGCACATGTCGGCGCCGCTGCCCGGGGTGGGTGCCGGCGAGCCGGTCGGCGCGGCGGTCGAGGCGCTGGAGAAGGCGGACGCGATCCTCGTGCTGGACGACGGCAAGCCGGCGGGCGTACTGACTCGCCAGGACCTGCTCGGCTACCTCTCCCCCTGACCCCCTGTCATGCGTTGTGCAAAGGCCTCTTTGCGAAGCGCATGACACGCCCTCGGTGACCGACCACCCGCGACAGAGGAGCCCCTGGATGCCCACCAAGAAGACCGCCGGTACGTCGAGCACGAAGTCGGCCGACTCCTTCACGGCCGAGGAGCGAGCGGCGATGAGGGAGCACGCCCAGGAGCTCAGGGCGACCCGCGCCCGCGGCGGGCAGGCCGACGACGAGCCAGCCGTTCTGGCGAAGATCGCCGAATTCCCCGAGCCGGACCGGTCGATGGCCGAGCGGCTGCACGCCCTCATCAGGGCCACCGCGCCGGCGCTCACCTCACGGCTCTGGTACGGCATGCCGGCCTATGCCAAGGACGGCAAGGTGCTGTGCTTCTTCCAGAACGCGAGCAAGTTCAAGACGCGGTACGCCACGCTTGGCTTCAGCGACCAGGCCCAGCTGGATGCCGGCGGCATGTGGCCGACGACCTATGCGCTGCTGCGGTTGGACGCCGAGGAGGAGAAGAAGATCAAGGCCCTCCTCAAGAAGGCCGTGAGCTGAGCTGACGGAAGGCTGGACGTCGAGTGTGACGTAGTTGTCGTTCCCACGGCCTTGACCACCGCAAGAACGTCACGCTCGGCGAGATGGGCCGTGGACCCCTCGGCCTCCTTCGTCGAGTCGATGCGGCGTCGGTACCCGAGCATGGACGTACGTCTCGGCACCGCCGAGGACCTCGACGTCGGAGACCGAAGCTTCGATGCCGTGCTTCGCGTGCCTGGTCGTCCACTTCATGTCCGATCCCGTGGCCGGGCTGGTCAGCATGGCGCGGGCGGCAGGCCCCGACGGCGTCGTCGGGGCCTGCGTCTGGGACCAGGCCGGTGGGCGAGGGCCGCTCGGTCCGTTCTGGCAAGGCGTACGCGAGGTGGACTCGCACGCCGTCGACGAGTCGCAGATGCCGGGTGTCGCCGAGGGTGACCTCGCCGGGCTGTTCGAGGCTGCCGGCCTGCGCGACGTCAGAGGCGGCAGCCTGGAGGTCTCGGTCGCGCACAGCGGCTTCGACGACTGGTGGGAGCCGTTCACCTTGGGCGTGGGGCCGGCCGGCAGCTACGTCGCGTCGTTGGACGGGCCGTCCCGCGACCGCGTGGAGGCGACCCTGCGGCGCCGGCTGCCCGACGGGCCCTTCGTGACCCGAGCCCTGGCCTGGACGGCGTACGGCCGCTCGTCGCGTGGATGACCGGCTGTCGGGGTCCGTTCGGCGTCGCCGATGTGCGTTCGCGATCTTGGTTGCACGTTCCGGCTGGGGCGGGGACACTCGCCTCGTGCGGACCGGCCTCACCATCGAGGACCTGGGCGGCCTTCTCGACGAGCCATTGCTGGCAATCCTCGCCACCTTGCGCGAGGACGGCAGCGTGCTGCTCTCCCCCGTCTGGTACGAGTGGCGAGACGGCGGCTTCAACATGTGGGTCGAGAAGAGCAACCTGAAGGCGCGCCACCTCCGGCGTGACCCGCGCGCGACGATCGTGGTGGCCGAGCCGACGCCGCCCCTTCGGGGAGTCGAGCTCCGCGGCACGGTTCGTTTCGACGGCGAGGACGTCAGCGAGACGGCCACGCGGATCGCGTCCCGCTACGAAGACCCGCTCGAGGCCGCCGGAGACGTGGAGGCGCTTCGCGGACAAGACGTCATCCTCCGCCTCGAGCCCGGCCACCTCCGGGTCTGGGACTTCGCCGACGAACTGGGCTAGGGCGGGCTCTGGCCGTCCTGATCTCCTCGATCAGACGAGCGGGTCGTCCAAGATCTCCCGGAGCTCCTGCGGGCAGCGGCAGGCGGCGGCGAACCGGGCGGACCACTCCAGCGCTTCCTCGCGTGAGGGCACGTCGACGATGGCGAACCCGCCGATGACCGCCTTGGTCTCCGGGTAGGGCCCGTCGGTGACTACGCCGTCGGTGTCCACGATGCTCGCCCGCTGGCTCTCCAAGCCCCCGCCGAAGATCCACACCCCAGCCTCCTGAGCTGCCCGCACCACCGCGTGGGCGGCCTCGCCGACCGCAGCAAAGTCCTCCTCGGGGAAGGTCATCGCGCCGTCATCGAAGGAGATCAAGTACCTCGTCATCCCACGGCTTCCTTGTCTGTCGGGTCCGTCAGGCTCGACTGTTGGTCGGCGCTGTACGTCTTACTCCCTACGTCTGACACCGTACGTCGTGCCGACAGGGCCGGACTCCCGTTGAGGGTGTCGCTCTCCGGCCCATCCAACCGGCACGTGAGTTGTCGCTCACGGCCCAAGGGGGCCTCCTGGCGACGATCCAGGTGAACCGGACGAGGTGGCCGTCCCCTTCGTCCTCCTCGACGGTCTCCAGAGTCTCGAGCCGAAGCCCGGCCTCACGCACAGCGTCGCGTGTCGCTGTCCCGCCGATGCCACCGAAGAACATCTCCACTCCGAGCCAGTCCGGTTCGGTGTCGTCTCCCGTCCCGACCGGAGTGCTCGTGAGCAGGATCCCTCCCGGACGAAGCCATCTCGCCACCGAAGCGAACAGGGGGGCGTGCAGGCGGGATGGCACATGGCCGAGCGCGTAGAACGACGCGACAGCGTCGACGCTGCACGGCTGGAGGGCGAAGCGGGTCATGTCCGCCTGCACCAGCATCGCGCTCGGCGCAGCCTCTCTTGCGAGCGACAGCTGCACTATCGACGCGTCGACGCCGATGACGCGATGCCGCTCCGCGAGCAGTCGGGTTGCCGGCTCTCCCGGCCCGCAGCCGAGATCGACGACGAGCGAGTCGGGATCGAGCTCGTCCAGCAGTCGGGTCAGCCAGCGCCCACGGACACCGCTCGCGGACGACCATTCCCGATATCGCGGACCGATGGTGTCGTAGCCGGCTCGCACGATGTCGAACGGCTGCGTCACGGTCGGGAGGCTACTGCGCGAAGAGACCCCTCACGCCCTGAGAGCCAGCGGCACCCGGAGGCTGAGAGTTGAGCTCGATCATCGGCGTCATGCCCACGGTCGCGAGTACGGCCTGGGGCGACGTGTCAGACGATTCGTGCGCCGGGGCGCCCGCTTCGTCTGACACGTCAGCCCGGATCGCGGGCTACTCGGACGGATAGGGCACGCCGGTCGAGCTGTGGCAGTCGTAGCCGTGCGGGTTCTTGTACAGGTACTGCTGGTGGTAGTCCTCGGCGTAGTAGAACGGACGCTCCGCGGCCGGCGCGACCTCGGTCGTGATGGTCCCGTAGCCGTACCCGTCGATGGCCTTCTGGTACGTCGCCCGCGTGCGCTCGACCACCTCGCGCTGCTCCGGCGTCGTCCAGTACACCGCCGAGCGGTACTGGGTGCCGACGTCGTTGGCCTGCCGGAAGCCCTGCGTCGGGTCGTGGATGGTCCAGAACACCTCGAGCAGGTCCTCCAGCGACACCTTCGCCGGGTCGAAGACGACCCGCACCGCCTCGGTGTGCGCGGTACGGCCGGTGCAGACCTCGTCGTACGTCGGGTTCGGGGTGTACCCGCCCTGGTAGCCGACCGCGGTCGTCCACACGCCGGGCACCTGCCAGAACTTGCGCTCCGCCCCCCAGAAGCAGCCCAGCCCGAAGAAGATCTCCTCGTAGCCCGCCGGGACCGGCCCGGCGATCGGGGTCCCGAGGACGGCGTGCAGCGTCGGGACGGCGTACGTCGGTTCCGCTCGCCCAGCCAGCGCCTCGTCCGGCTCGATCATCCGGGTCTTCACGCGTCCGTACAGCATCCTCGACCCTCCCGGGGAGTGGTGGCGAACCGCTTGCACCGTCACCAACCGCCGGCCGCCGGCCGGTGTTCCCCATGCCGACCCGACCCGGGGACCCGCCCCGTCTTCAGCGGCGGGGGCGCTGTCCGGCCACGCGCCGCCGCTCCGGGCTCGTGCGCGTGGCAGCCCTCGGGACGTAGGTTCGGGCGTCATGGGCGAGGACTGGTCGACGTACGGCTTCGAGACGCGCGCGCTGCACGCGGGGCAGGAGCCGGACCCGTCGACCGGCGCCGTCGTGCCGCCGATCCACGCGACGTCGACGTACAAGCAGGACGGCGTGGGCGGACTGCGCGGCGGGTACGAGTACTCCCGGTCGGGGAACCCGACCCGCGCCGCGCTGGAGACCTGCCTCGCGGCGCTCGAGGGAGGCGCCCGCGGCCTCGCCTTCGCCTCCGGGCTCGCCGCCGAGGACACGCTGCTGCGCACCGTGCTCGAGCCGGGCGCTCACGCGGTGATCCCGGACGACGCCTACGGGGGGACGTACCGGCTGTTCGCCCGCGTCCTCGACCGGTGGGGCGTGGCCGCCACCCCGGCGCCGCTGCACGACGTCGACGCCGTACGAACCGCGCTGACCGCGCAGACCCGGGTGGTGTGGGTCGAGACCCCCACCAACCCGCTGCTGGGGATCGCCGACATCGAGGCCCTTGCCGCGGTGGCGCACGACGCCGGCGCGGCACTCGTGGTGGACAACACCTTCGCGTCGCCGTACCTGCAGAACCCCCTCGCCCTCGGCGCCGACGTCGTCGTGCACTCGACGACGAAGTACCTCGGCGGCCACTCCGACGTGGTGGGCGGCGCGCTGGTGGTCGCCGACGAGGAGCTGGGCGAGCGGCTGGCCTATCACCAGAACGCGATGGGCGCGGTCGCAGGGCCGTTCGATGCGTGGCTGGTGCTGCGCGGCGCCAAGACCCTCGCGGTGCGCATGGACCGGCACTGCGCGAACGCCGCACGCGTCGTCGACCTGCTGGCCGGCCACTCCGCGGTCTCCCGCGTCTACTACCCCGGTCTGCCGGAGCACCCCGGCCACGAGGTGGCGGCCAAGCAGATGCGCGGCTTCGGCGGCATGGTGTCCTTCCGGCTGGCCGGGGGCGAGCAGGCGGCGCTGCGCGTCTGCGAACGGCTGCAGGTCTTCACCCTCGCGGAGTCCCTGGGCGGCGTCGAGTCGCTGGTCGAGCACCCGGCCCGGATGACGCACGGATCCGTCGCGGGGACGCCGCTCGAGGTCCCCGCGGACCTGGTCCGCCTCTCCGTCGGGCTCGAGAGCGTGGCGGACCTGCTGGCCGACCTCACCCAGGCGCTGCGCTGACCGTGCCGCGCTCTCATCCGGCGGTCGACACGTGGGTGCGGTCGCCACGCCCGGGGGCGCGATGAGCGCGGGGGGCAACATCGTGTCGGGGGATGCGGCGCTGCTGTGCGTCGACGTCGGGTCGACGTGGACGAAGGCGGCGCTCGTCGAGGTGCCCTCCGGACGGCTGCTCGCCACCGCGAGCACCCCGACGACGCTGGCCAGCGACGTGCTGGAGGGGCTGGAGGACGTCCGCGCGTCCGCCGAGGCCGCGGCCGGGCGGGCTGCCGACGACGTCCTGGCCTGCTCCTCGGCGGGCGGCGGCCTGCGGCTGGCCGTCGTGGGCTACGAGCGGGTCGTCACCGCCGAGGCCGGTGCCCGGGTCGGGGTCTCCGCGGGGGCGCGCGTCGTGCACGTGTCGGCCGGCCCGCTCGACGCCCTCGGCCTGAGCCGGCTGCGCGAGGCGCGGCCGGACGTCGTGCTGCTCGTCGGCGGTACGGACGGCGGCAACGCGGACGTGTTGCTGCACAACGCGAAACGCCTGGCCGAACGTGGGCCGCGCGTGCCATACGTCGTCGCTGGCAACACCGACGTCCGCGAGGAGGTGTGCGCGACGCTGGGGGCGGGGCGGCGTACGGCGATCCCCACCGCGAACGTGCTGCCGCGCATCGGCATCCTCGACCCGATGCCGGCGCGGCTGGCGATCCGCGAGGTGTTCGTCCGGCACGTGATCGGCGGCAAGAAGCTGTCGAGGGGAGGGCGCTTCGCGCGGCTGGTACGTGCCGCCACGCCGGACGCGGTCCTGACGGCGGTCGAGCTCCTCGCCGACGGCGCGGGGGAGGTCGCCGGTGCCCGTGACGTCGTGGTGGTCGACGTCGGGGGCGCGACGACCGACGTCTACTCGGTGCTCACGCCCGACCCGGAGGAGTCGGCGTTGCACCGGGAGGTCGTCGAGGTCCTGTGGCGCGAGCGGACGGTCGAGGGCGACCTCGGTGTGCGCTGGAACGCCCCAGGGGTCGTCGCGGCGGCCGTGGCCGAGCGGCTCCTCGAGCCCGCTGACACCGCGCGCCTGGAGGTGGTGGCGGCAGCCCGGGCCGCCGATCCGGGGTGGGTGCCCGTCGACGACGAAGGCCGCGATGACGACGCGACGCTGGCTCGGCTGGCGATGACCGTGGCGCTGCGCCGGCACGCCCGCGGGGTCGAGCCGGGGGAGGGCGGGGTACGCCGGCCCGCCAAGGACCTGCGCCCGGTACGCCTCGTCGTGGGGTCAGGCGGTGTGCTGCGCCACGCCGACGCGGCGCGACGTACCGCCGTCCTCGAACCCGCCACGCACGACCTCGCCGGCGGCTGGAAGGTGCCGTCGCGGGCCGCCGTGGTCGTCGACGGGCGGTACGTCCTCGCGGCCGCCGGCCTGCTCGCACCCGACCACCCTGAAGCCGCCGCCCGCCTCCTCGCCGCCCAGCTCACCCCGACCAACTCACCCCCTACCAACTCACCCCCGACCAACTCACCCCCGACCAACTCACCCCCGACCTGATCGGGGCCCCCGCCTGGATTCGAATGAACGCGACATTCCTCCAATAGGTCCGACTGAACGCCGCGTTCATTCGAAGGCAGCGGGCGTGGTGGTGGCGTCGAGCGGATCCGCCGTGGGGTCAGCCGTCGGCGGGGAGAGCCTCGGGCTCGGCCGGGCCGATCGGCTCGGGCCGGGGGGCGCTCGGCTCGGGTCGGGGGGCCGTCTGCTCGGGCCGCTGGGCGGTCTGCTCGGGTCGGGGTGACGTCTGCTCAGATGAAGCGTGGGCCTCCGGCTGGCGCGGAGTCGTCGAGACGACGTACGCCCCCCGGGTCTCCGGCATCCGCAGCACGGTGCTGAACGCGACCAGCGAGACCCCGGCCGTGACGAAGAAGGCGACGCGGAAGTCGAAGGCGTCCGACAGTGCGCCGCAGACCAGTGGCCCGAGGAACGTCCCCGCGTCGGCGGACATCTGGTACGCCGCCACCGGCCGCCCGCCCCGGCCCCGGATGACGTCACCCACGACGGCGGCCGAGGAGACCCCGAGCATGGCCGATCCGGAGCCGTACACCGCCATTCCCAGCAGGTACGTCGGGATCGTGCCGGCCAGCGCCAGCAGTGTCGCGCTCGTCATCAAGGCGATGCCGCCGCCCAGCAGCAGCGGGCGCCGCCCTCGGGAGTCCGACAGCCGGCCCGCCGGGGTGAGCGCCAGGCCCTCGACGAGCGCCCAGCACAGCAACCCGATACCCGTCCAGCCGCGTCCCACCCCCAGCCCCTGGACGACGAACAGCGGAACGAGCGCGGAGCGCACTCCGAACAGCGCCCACCCGTTGGCGAAGTTGTTCGTCAGCGCCGCGCGGTACGCCTGGAAGCCGAACGCCTGCCGGAAGGTCATCGGCGTCTCGCCCGGCGCGCGCGCCGCGCGGTCGGCCAGCTTGCTGTGCGCGAGCGCGACCAGCGCGACGGTCCCGGCGACGGCGAGCGTCCCGGCGTACACGAAGAACGGCGCCCGCAGCGACCACTCCGACAGCGGCGCCCCGACCGCCGGCCCGGCGATGCCGCCGACGAGGAACCCGGCCTGCACCAGGCCGCTCGCCTGGCCGCGCTGCTCGGTACGGACCACTCGCAGCAGCAGGCTGGTCGAGGACACCGTGAACAGGGCCGACCCCGCACCACCGACCCCGCGCAGCACGAGCAGCTGGACGAAGGAGTGCGACAGGCCGGCGAGAGCGCTGGAGACCCCGACCACGCCGATCCCGGTCCCGAGGACCAGACGCTCGCCCAGCCGGTCGACCAGTCGGCCGCCGAGGAAGGCCGAGGCGAAGCGCATGAGCGCGAACACGCTGATCACCGAGGACGCGGCGAAGTTGGAGACGTCGAAGGACTTCGCGAACAGCGGGATCGCGGGGGCGACGATGCCGAACCCGAGGGCGACGCAGGCGGCCACCACCGCAAGCACGCGCACCTCGCGGGGCAGCGGAGCCCGCCGCGCCGCAGGGGCCGACCTCCTCAGCACGCCCGGCAACCTACGCCCGCTGGGCCGGCGCGGACCCTGCCGATCCCCCGGTCGAGCGCGTACGTCGTCCGCGATCGATCCGGTCTTCGCCCACCGCGGTGCGCGGCTCAGGTGTCTCACCTCGCGGCGCGTACGCCCTCAGGGTTCCCGACGCATCCCGGCGTCGACCTGGTCCCAGCGTCGGGTGACCGGCCCGAGCCCGTGTTCAGCCGGCACGGCGGCCGCGACGTCCCATCGCCCGGCGTGCGCGCAGGAAGTCGCTGACCACGTAGTCGCCGAGCCGGTCCGCGTCCGGGTTGAACACCCGGCCCCCGTTGCGCCGGGCCACCGTCTCGACGAAGCGCTGCAGACGGGGCTCGTCGCCGAGCATGAACACGTTGAGCGTCGCCCCGCGGCGGGTCATCTTGTCCACCTCGGCCAGGGTCAGCTCCAAGGTCTCCGGGGCGGGCGGCCAGTCGAAGATGCTGCGCCCGTCACGGCCCAGGTGCGCGGTCGGCTCCCCGTCGGTGACGACGAGGACGACGGGGTCGGCGTCGGCGTGCCGGTCGAGGAAGCGCCCGGCGACCAGCAGCGCGTGCTGCAGGTTGGTGCCCTGGACCATGTCCCAGTCCAGCCCCGCCAGCTCCGTGGGCTGCAGGACGCGCGCGTAGTTGGAGAACCCCACCACCTGCAGCGCGTCCTGCGGGTAGGCCGTCGTGATCAGCGTGTGCAGCGCCAGGGCGGTCTGCTTCGCCGGGCCCCAGGTCCCGTTGAGCACCATCGAGTACGACAGGTCGACGAGCAGGCAGACCGCGGCGGACGTACGCCGTTCCGTCTCGCGCACCTCGAAGTCCTCGACGGACAGCCGCACCGGCGAGCCGGTCCCGGAGCGCAGCACCGCGTTGCTCACCGTGCGCACCACGTCGAGCGGCTGCTCGTCGCCGAACGCCCAGGCGCGGGTCGCCCCGGTGAGGTCGCCGGCCGCGCCCGCGTCGCGGATGTCGTGGTCGCCGCGCAGGCCCGCCTCGAGGTCGGCGAAGACTCGGCGCAGGGCGGTACGCCCGAGGCGGCGTACGGCCTTGGCGGTGAGCTCGAGCTCACCGTCGCGGCGGGTGAGGTAGCCCTGGGCCTCCAGCTCGCGCTCGAGCCGGCGCAGCTGCTCGAGGTCGTCGACCGCCCGGCGGCCGAGGGCCCGCCGCACCGCCTCCTCGTCGACGTCGTCCAGGCTCGCGCCGACGTAGTCCTGGGCGAGCTGCCCCTCGAGCGCCTCGAGGTCGCCGAGCTCCTCCAGCGCCGAGGTCCCCTCGCCGAGCCCCAGCGGCTCCTCGCCGTTCATCCGAGCGCGCTGGCGGCCGAAGGCGTCGGGACGCGCGGCGCGCAGCTGGTCGGACAGCTGCGAGAGCTGGGCGGCCAGGTCGAGGTCGGACATCGCCTGCTCCATGAGCTGGCCGAGCTCCGCCCGCTGCTCGCGGGTCAGGGACTGCATGAGCCGTTCGGCCGCGGCCGCCCGCCGGGCCAGCGAGTCCAGTAACTCCTCCAGGGTCTGCGGGTCGTCGGGGAAGAACTCCCCGTGCTGCTGCATGAACTGCTCGAACATCTCGGCGGTGTCCTCGCCGCGGGCGTGCGCGGCGAGCATCGCGTTCAGGTCGGCGAGCATGTCCTTGACGCGCTGCATCGCCGCCGGGTCGGGGGACTCCAGCGCCTGCTTGAGCCCCCGGAACTGCTGGTCGAGCACGTCGCGGCGCAGCAGGTCGTCGATGCGCTCGAAGGCCTGCCGGGCCTGCGGCGAGCGCCAGTCGTAGTCCCGCAGCTCCTGCACCGCCTGGGCGGTGGAGCGGGGCAGCGCGTCGAGCTGCTGCTCGCGGAAGCGCGCGTCGTCGGAGGGGTCCGGGAACAGCGCCTGCCGCTCGGCGTCGAGGGCCTCGTCCAGCAGGCGACGTACCTCCTGCAGCGTCCCATCCAGTTGGCCGCGCTCGCGGACCTCTCGCATGCGACGGCGGTTCAGCCGGGCGAGGTCGTCGAGCCCGCGCAGCCCGTCGGCGCCGCGGCGCAGCAGCTCCTGCAGCGCCTCGCGCGCGCTGCTGCCCGACAGGACGTCCTCGCCCATCCGGTCGAGGGCCTCGGCCACGTCGTACGGGGGAGCCAACGGGTCCGGGCCGTCGTCGTAGGCGCCGTAGCGGTACGTGTTGCGCCGGTCGGTCACGTCCTCCACGGTACGACGCCGCGCAGGGCCTAGCGTCGTGGAGCATGACGCAGCCCGAGAACCCCCTGCCCGCCGGCTGGTACCCGGACCCCGGGGACCCCGACCGCACCGTCCGCTGGTGGGACGGCGCCGCGTGGACCGACCGCACCCAGCCGCGCTTCCTCGAGCAGCCGTCGGGGGCGATCGCGGCGCCGCTGGTCACCTACGACGGCCCGCCGATCCTCGTCTCGACGATGAACGACGCCCCCGGGTTCGTGGTGACCCAGATCCACGGCGAGGTGTTCGGTCTCGTCGTGCGCGCCCGCAACCTGTTCAGCAACTTCGGCGCGTCGCTGCGCACGATCTTCGGCGGGGAGGCCAAGGGCTACACCCAGCTGCTGGCCGACAGCCGGCAGGAGGCGCTGGCCCGGCTGCGCCAGGAGGCGCACCTGCTCGGCGGGAACGCCGTCCTGGCGGCGCGCTTCGACAGCAGCGAGATCGCCAACCTGATGAGCGAGGTGGCCGCGTACGGCACTGCCGTGACGATCCGCCCCCTGGGCGAGCGCCCGCCCGCGTAGCAATGAACGCGGCGTCGTGGCACACCTAGCGCCACAACGCCGCGTTCATCGCATCGAAGGCTGGGTCGGAAGCGGCACGGCGCCAGCGGCGAGGGCGCGCTCGTGGCAGGCGGCTCGCTCGTGGCGGGGCGCACGCCTCGGCACGAGACGTTGTCGACGCGCCGGACAGCGGTCGGGGGCCTGCCGTAGACGGTGCGTCCGGGGAGGGTGGTCAGGGGCTGCCGTAGACGGTGCGTCCGGGGAGGGTCTCCTTGGACAGGCGCCGGTTGAGGTAGAGGCCCTCCAGCGCCAGCTCGACCGCGGCCGCGACCACGCCGGGGGTCTCCGCGTCGGGTTCTCCGAGGCGCCCGACCAGCGCCCCGAGGCCCTCGACGGGGCCGATGCGCTCGAGGAGCTGCGCGGCGGTGACCAGGTCGCCGCTCTCCACGGTGCCGCCCTCCTCGAACCGCTCGACCAGCCCCGACAGCTCCGCGCCGCCGAGCAGCGCGCGAAACGTCTCGGCCTCGGCCCGCCGGAGCAGGTGCGTGAGCACCTCGAGCTCGCGCCCCTCCTCGCTCACCTCGAACTCGACCTTGCCGCGCAGCGTGGGCACGATCGCCGGGAGGTCGCACACCCGCGCGACGGCTGGCGTCTCCCCGGTGATCGCTGCGCGGCGCAGGGCGGAGGCCGCGACGGTCTCGATGGCGGCGACCGCGAAGCGGGCGGACACCCCCGAGCGCGTGTCGACGGCGGGTGAGTCGCGGACGGCGCGGGTGAAGCGGGCGACGATCTCGACGAGGTGCTCGGGCACGGTCGCCACGAGGTGGGCCTCCTGGCGCGCGAGACGTACCTCGTCGGAGACCCGCAGCGGGTAGTGGGTACGGATCTCCGCCCCGAACCGGTCCTTCAGCGGGGTGATGATGCGCCCGCGATTGGTGTAGTCCTCGGGGTTGGCGCTGGCCACGAGCAGCAGGTCGAGCGGGAGGCGCAGCCGGTAGCCACGCACCTGGATGTCGCGCTCCTCCAGCACGTTGAGCAGCGAGACCTGGATGCGCTCGGCGAGGTCGGGCAGCTCGTTGACCGCGAAGATCCCGCGGTTGGTCCGCGGGACGAGGCCGTAGTGCACCGTCTCCGGGTCGCCGAGGGTCCGGCCCTCGGCCACCTTCACCGGGTCCACGTCGCCGATGAGGTCGCCGACGCTGGTGTCGGGGGTGGCGAGCTTCTCGCCGTACCGCTCGCTGCGGTGCATCCAGTGCACCGCTACGTCGTCGCCGAGCTCGGCCACCCGCCGCCGGCCCCACACCGTGATAGGGGCCAGCGGGTCCTCGTTGACCTCGGACCCCTCGATCGTGGGCGTCCACTCGTCCAGCAGCCCCACGAGGGTGCGGATGAGGCGCGTCTTGCCCTGGCCCCGCTCGCCGAGCAGCACGATGTCGTGCCCGGCGAGCAGGGCCCGCTGGAGCTCGGGGGAGACCGTGTCGTCGAAGCCGACGATGCCCGGGAAGGGGTCCTCGCCCGCCCGCAGCCGCGCGAGCAGGTTCGCGCGGACCTCCTCCTTGACGCTGCGGTGGGTGTAGCCGGCGGCCCGCAGGGCGCCGAGGGTGGCCGGGAGTCCGGCCGGCGGGGTGGTGGGTAGGTCGCTCACGCGACGAACGTACGTCGTGCCCGTCGTCCGCGCGAACGCCAGCAGCCCCGCCCGCCGCCGGCACCCCGGTGCCCGTGGCCCTGACCCCCTTGGCAATGAACGCGGCGCTGTTGCACACCTTGCGCAATCACGCCGCGTTCATTGCTACGCGGGTCCGGCGGATCGTGGGAGGGTGCGGTTGGATGGGTCGCGGGAGGTGGGCCGTGCCGACAGGTGGCCGTGAGCCGGCGGGCGAGGGTACGCCGGAGCCGGCGGCCTCGGGTGGTCCACGGTCGGCGGCCTCGGGTGGTCACGGGTCGGCGGCCTCGGGTGGCCCCCGATCCGACACCCCGGGCCACTCGGGAGCCGAGGCGTCAGGCCGGGGATCGAACGCCCGCGGCCGGCCGGGACGGGTGCGATGCGGCGACGGGCTGGCCGTCGGTGCTGACGTGTCCCGCGCGGCCGAGCTCGCCACCACCCAGGCGCTCCTGCCCCTGGGGGAGGAGCGGCCGGACCTGGCGTGCGTCTTCGTCAGCGGGGTCGAGGGCGATGACGCCGAGGCTGCGCTCCGCCACGCGGCGGACCTCCTCGACGCGCGTACCGTCCTCGGCTGCACCGGGCACGGCGTCATCGGCTCGGCACGAGGGGTCGAGCAGCTCCCGGCGGTCAGCGTGTGGACGGCCACCCTGCCGGGCTCGCGGACCCGCTCCTTCCACCTCGAGGTGCTGCGGACCGACCAGTCGCTGTCGGTCGTCGGGATGCCGCCGACCGACCAGGCCGGGGTCGGCCTGCTGCTGGCCGACGCCTGGACCTTCCCCGTCGACGGGTTCGTCACCCGCAGCAACGCGACCCTGTCCGGACTCCCGCTCGTCGGCGGCCTCGCGTCCGGCACCAGCGGGGCCGGGTCCACACGGCTGCTCCTCGACGGCCGCGTCACCGACCGGGGCGCCGTCGGCGTGCTGGTGTCGGGAGACCTGACGCGCACCGTCGTGAGCCAGGGTTGCCGTCCGATCGGACCGGTCATGACGGTCACCGCCTCCGACGGCAACGTCCTGCTCGGGCTGGCCGGCCGCCCCGCCCTCGAGCGGCTCCGTGCGGTGATCGCCGAGCTGCCCGAGGAGGACCAGGTGCTCGCGGTCAACGGCCTGCAGGTCGGGATCGCCATGGACGAGTACGCCGACGAGCACGGCTACGGCGACTTCCTCGTCCGTGGCGTGCTCGGTGTCGACGAGGACCGCGGTGCGGTCGCCGTCGGGGACGTCGTCGACGTGGGTCGTACCGTCCAGTTCCAGCTGCGCGACGCGGGCGCGGCGGACGCCGACCTCGCGCTCATGCTGCGCCGCTTCCGGGAGGACGGCGGGCTCGCGCCTGAGGGAGCGCTGCTCGTGTCGTGCAACGGGCGCGGGCGCGCGCTGTTCGACGACGCCGCACATGACGTGGTCGCCGTCCGCGAGGGTCTAGGGACGCGTCGGGTCGCCGGGTTCTTCGCCGCGGGGGAGATCGGCCCGGTCGGCGGGCGCAACCACGTGCACGGGCTCTCGGCCTCGATGCTGGTCGTCGGGGAGCGTACGTGACCTCCTCGGTGAGCCTCGACGACGTGCTCGCCGCCCAGGAGCTGCTCCGCGGAGTCGCCCGGGTCACCCCCCTCGAGGGGTCCCGGCCGCTGGCCGAGCTCGTCGGCGGGCCGGTCCACCTCAAGTGCGAGAACCTGCAGCGCGCCGGGTCGTTCAAGATCCGGGGGGCGTACACCCGGCTGGCGCGGCTCTCCCCAGAGGAGCGCGGCCGCGGGGTGGTCGCGGCCAGCGCGGGCAACCACGCGCAGGGAGTCGCCCTGGCCTCCTCGCTGCTCGGCATCCACGCCACCGTCTACATGCCCGTCGGTGCCTCGTTGCCGAAGCTCACCGCGACCCGTGGCTACGGCGCCGACGTCGTCCTCGAGGGGCACACGATCGATGAGTCCCTGGCGGCCGCCCGGGAGTTCTCGGCCCGCACCGGGGCCGCGCTGATCCACCCCTTCGACCACCCGGACATCGTCGCCGGCCAGGGCACGGCCGGGCTGGAGATCCTCGACCAGTGCCCCGAGGTGCGCACCGTCGTCGTCTGCCTCGGGGGCGGCGGGCTGCTCGCCGGCATCGCGCTCGCGATCAAGAGCCGCCGCCCCGACGTCCGCGTCATCGGGGTCCAGGCCGAGGGCGCAGCGGCGTGGCCCCGCTCGCTCGCCGCCGGCCATCCCGAGGCGCTCACCGCCATGTCCACGATGGCCGACGGCATCGCCGTCGGGTGCCCGGGGGAGATCCCGTTCGGCATCGTCTCGGAGCTGGTGGACGGGGTGCGTACGGTCTCCGAGGAGTCCCTGTCCAAGGCCCTGCTCCTGCTCCTCGAGCGGGCCAAGCTCGTCGTCGAGCCCGCCGGGGCCGCGGCCGTCGCGTCGATCCTCGACGACCCGAGCAGCGTGGAGCCACCGGCCGTGGCCATCCTCTCGGGCGGCAACGTCGACCCGCTCTTGCTGCTACGCGTGATCCGGCACGGCCTCGCCGCCGCCGGCCGGTACGTCTCCCTGCAGGTCCGTGTCCCCGACCGTCCCGGCAGCCTCGCCCGGCTGCTCGTCCTGCTCGCCGAGCAGGACGCGAACGTCGTCGAGGTCGAGCACCTGCGCACCGACCCGGGGCTGCACGTCGACGAGGTGGCGATCAACGTCCAGCTGGAGACGCGCGGCCCGCAGCACTGTCACGAGGTGATCGAGGCACTTGTCCGCCTCGGCTACACAGTGAGTTGGCAATGAATGTTTCTACTTGAGCAACTCTGCTTGACAATCTGGTAAGTAACGAGCACAGTGGTCGACATGACGACCACACCGCACGACGCAGCTCCCGACCCCTCCGCCGAACGCGCCCGCCTGCGCGCGCTGCTCGAGGACGTCGCGGCGGGCCGGGTCGACCCCGACGTCGCGGCCCAGCACCTGGCCGGGTCCGGCGGCCCCGCCGCCTCCGCCGGTCTCGCCGCCCCTGCCGGTTCCGGCGGCCCCGCCGCCCCGCCCGCCGCGCCCGGTCCCGACACCGCGTCGTCGGCCGCCGCTCGGCCGGCCCCCGGCGCCGGGGCGGGGTCGACCCCGTCGGTGCGGGTCCTCCCTGGCCAGCAGCGGCCCGGGCCGGGGCAGGCCGGCGAGGCCCCGATCCGCCGGGTGGTGCTGTCGGTGGCCGCTGGCAAGGTCGTGGTCGTGGGTGATCCGACCGTGGCCGGTGCCGAGGCGCACGGTCCCGTCATCGCCAGCCGGGAGGGCGACGCCATCCGCCTGGACAACCGTCCGCTCGGCGAGGGCGGCTTCCGCTTCGAGCGCGGCGGGCCCTGGGGTCGGTGGCGGCAGACGTTCACCAGCCCCGAGACGATCACCGTCCGGATGAACCCGGCGTTGCCGCTGGAGCTCGGGGTCGCCGCCGGGAGCGCCCAGGTCAGTGGGATCCGGGGCGGCCTGACGTTTCGCGTCGACGCGGGCAGTCTCAAGGCCTTCGACGGCGCGGGCCGCCTCGAGGGCCGGGTCGCCAGCGGCTCGGCCCATCTCGAGTGGTGCGTCCGCGAGGGCGAGAACCGGCTGCGGACCGAGCTCGGCACCTTGAAGCTGCGGCTGCTCCCCGGCTCGGACGTCACCGTGTCCGCCCGCACCGAGATGGGCTCGATGGAGCTCGGCTCCGGCGTTACCCGGGGCGAGGACGGGCGGCGCCGGATCGTCGTCGGCGAGGGCACGGCGGAGCTGGCCATCGACGTCGAGCTCGGCTCGGCCAAGGTCGCCGCGCCGTGACGCCTCAGGCCGCCCCGCACGCCCACCGCACGCCGCGGGACTGCCCGGTCTGCGGCGAGCGACTGGTGATCCACCGGCTCGGCTGCGAGCACTGCGGCACCGAGCTGTCGGGGGTGTTCCAGCCGTGCGCCTACTGCGGGCTGCCGCCCGAGGACCTCGAGGCGCTGCGCGTGTTCCTGGTCTCCCGCGGCAACATGCGCGAGCTCGAGCGTCATCTCGGGGTGAGTTACCCCACCGCTCGCCAGCGCTTCGCGGACCTGCTGGTCCGGCTCGGCTTCGACGGCGACGTACGCCCGCCGGACCCCGAGCGGATCCTCACCGACCTGGCAGAGGGTCGGATCGGCATCGACGAGGCCGAGGCGATCCTGGCGACGCTGCGCACCGACGAGGAGGGACCGTCATGAGCGACGCGATCGTCGCCGAGGGGCTGGTCAAGGTCTTTCGGGGTCGCGGCCGCGACGTCCGCGCCCTCGACGGGGTTGACCTGCACGTGCCCAAGGGCAGCGTCGTCGGCCTGCTCGGGCCCAACGGCGCCGGCAAGACCACCGTCGTGCGCATCCTCACCACGCTGCTCTCCCCCGACGCCGGCCGCGCCGTCGTCGGCGGGGTCGACGTGCTGGCCGACCCGAGAGCCGTGCGCCGTCGCATCGGGCTGTCCGGGCAGTACGCCGCCGTCGATGAGTACCTCACCGGCTTCGAGAACCTCGACATGGTGGGCCGGCTCTATCACCTGGGACGTACGGCGTCGCGGGCGCGGGCGCGCGAGCTGCTCGAGCGGTTCCGCCTCGAGGACGCCGCTGACCGGCCGGTGCGGACGTACTCAGGGGGCATGCGGCGACGTCTGGACCTGGCCGGCGCCCTGGTCGCCGACCCCGCGGTGCTCTTCCTCGACGAGCCGACGACCGGTCTCGACCCGCGCAGCCGCAACGACATGTGGGACGTCATCACCGACCTCGTCGCCGGCGGCACGAGCCTGCTGCTGACCACGCAGTACCTCGAGGAGGCCGACCGGCTGGCCGACTCGATCGTGGTCATCGACCACGGGCGGGTGATCGCGCAGGGCACCGCGGATGAGCTCAAGGCCAAGGTCGGCGGCGAGCGCCTCGACCTCGACCTCGCCGACGCGTCACGGGTGCCGGACGTGCACCGGGTGCTCACGGACCTCGCGGCGGGCGAGTTGGCCGTGTCCGACCACGGCCGGCGGGTCAGCGTCCCCGTCCGGGCCGGTACGGCCGGGCTCGTCGAGGCGTTGCGCCGCCTCGATGCGGAGCAGGTCGTGGTGACCGCCGCGGCGATCCGCCGGCCCAGCCTCGACGACGTGTTCCTGGCCCTCACCGGCCACGGGGCGGAGGACGGCGGGCCGGCCGACGGCTCGACTCGTCAGGACGAGCGAGTGGGGGTGGCCGGATGAGTGCGCTCGGCGCGGTCAGCGACGGCGTCATCGTCGCGAAGCGCAACCTGATCAAGATCAAGCGGGTCCCCGACCTGCTCGTCTTCACCACGCTGCAGCCGATCATGTTCGTGGTGCTCTTCGCCTACGTCTTCGGCGGCGCGATCAAGATCGAGAGCAGCAGCTACCGCGAGTACCTCATCGCCGGCATCTTCACCCAGACCGTCGTCTTCGGCGCGGTCATCACCGGGATGGGTCTCGCCGAGGACATCCAGAAGGGGATCATCGACCGGTTCCGGTCACTGCCCATGTCGCCATCGGCGGTCCTCGTGGGCCGCACGCTGAGCGACGTCCTCAACAACGTCATCGTCGTCGTCGTCATGTCGATCACCGGACTCGTGGTGGGCTGGCGGATCCACACCCCGCTCCTGGAGGCCCTCGGTGGCTTCGTGCTGCTGCTGGCCTTCGGCTACGCCTTCTCCTGGGTGATGGCCTGGGTGGGGCTGCTCGCGCCGAGCCCCGAGGTGGTCCAGAACGCCGCGTTCATCGTGATCTTCCCGCTGACCTTCGTGGCGAACACCTTCGTGCCGCTGGTCACCCTGCCGCCTCCATTGCGCACCTTCGCCGAGTGGAACCCCGTGTCGGCGGTCACCCAGGCCGTGCGCGAGGCGTTCGGGAACATCCCTCCGCACACCCCGGTGCCCGACGTGTGGTCGCTGCAGCACCCTGAGATCTACAGCATCCTGTGGGGCGTCGGGCTGCTGCTCGTGTTCGTCCCGGTGGCCTCCCACCAGTACCGGCGCGCGGTCAGCCGCTGACCCGACCGGCGCTCAGCCGCTGACCCGACCGGCGGTCGCAGGCGCGACGACCAGTCGCCGCGGCTCAGCCGGCGTGCGGCTCGGCGGCGAGGATCTCCACGGTGATCTCGCGGCCGTTGGGGGCGGTGTAGGTGACGGTGTCGCCGACCGCGTGCCCGTCGATCGCCGCGCCCAACGGGCTCTGCTCGCTGTAGACGTCGAGGTCCTCGTGGACGCCGACCTCGCGGTGCCCGAGCAGGAAGCGCATCTCGTTGCCGCTGAGGGAGACCGTGACCACGGTGCCCGGCCCGACGATGCCGGCCTCGACGCCGGGGGCTTCTCCGACGTGGGCGGTCTCGAGCAGGTGGCGCAGCTGGCGGATCCGGGCCTCCTGCTTGCCCTGCTCCTCCTTGGCGGCGTGGTATCCGCCGTTCTCGCGAAGATCGCCCTCCTCGCGGGCCGCCTCGATCTTCTTGGCGATGGCGACGCGGCCCTCGCCGGAGAGGTGGTCGTACTCGGCCTTGAGGCGGTCGTAGGCCTCCTGGGTCAGCCAGGTGGTCACGGGGCGGCTCCTTGCGATCGGTCGTTTCGTCCAGGGTAGACGGGCCGGCCCGCTTGCCCCGCCACGCCGGTGTGCCTGGGCTGGCCCGAGGTCGCTGGGTCAGCCCCCGCCAGCCCGGTCAGTCCAGCACGCAGGCTCCGGGACGCACCCCGAACGCGCGCGTGGTGGTCGGGATCGTGACGGACAGGCGTACGTGCCTCGCCGTCCCCGTCGCCGCCACGCGTCGCGCGCCCACCAGGGCCATCCCGGCGTCCAGGGCGCGCACCTCGCAGGCCGCCGAGCGCCCGGCCGGCTTGTCCACCTCGACGACCGCGGTGACCGTGTCGTCGGAGACCACCTGGTACGCGCGGACGCTCAGGGATACCTTCGGCCGGCCGGCGAGGTACATCGCGGTCACCCCGGCGGACACGGCGAGCAGCGCCACCAGCCCCGCCGCGACCCAGGCGATGCGGGCGGAGCGGCGCATCGGTGCCCGGCGGCCGTACCGCTCGGCCAGGGAACCGGCCGAGGTGGCAGCCCTGGCTCCGCGGGTCGACGGCGCCTCGCCGGTCGTGTCCGGCGGCTCGCCGGCGTCGTACGCCCCGCCGCTCCCGCTCACCCGTTCAGTCTCCCCGACGCGAGGGCGCCGGAGACCTACTGGGCGCCGCACGTGGGCGCGGGAGGAGGCTCGGCCCGGCTGCTGCGACAATGGCCGACGTGACGGAGGAGCTCGACGGGCCGCTGCGCCTCATGGCGGTGCACGCGCACCCTGACGACGAGTCCAGCAAGGGGGCCGCGACGATGGCCCGCTACGTCGCCGAGGGCGTGGACGTGCTCGTCGTCAGCTGCACCGGCGGAGAGCGGGGGGACGTCCTCAACCCCGCCTTGGCCGCGGACGAGTCCTTCATGAGCGACTTCAGCCGCGATGCCGCGGCGGTACGCCGTGCCGAGATGGAGCGGGCCCGCGAGATCCTCGGCGTGCGCCACGAGTGGCTGGGCTTCGTCGACTCCGGCTACCCCGATGGCGACCCGCGCCCCCCGCTGCCGGAGGGCTGCTTCGCGCTGGTACCGCTCGAGGAGGCCAGCCGGCCCCTGGTGGGCCTGATCCGCGAGTTCCGTCCGCACGTCGTGACGACCTACGACGAGAACGGCGGGTACCCGCACCCCGACCATGTGAAGTGCCACGAGATCACGGTCGAGGCGTTCGACGCGGCCGGTGACCCGGGCCGCTACCCCGGGACCGGGCAGCCGTGGCAGCCGCTGAAGCTCTACTACCACCAGACCTTCCACCTCGCGAGGGTGGTGGCGCTGCACGAGAGCGCGATCCTGGCCGGCTACGAGTCGCCCTTCGCCGAGTGGCTCGAGCGCTGGGAGGACGACCCCGAGCACGCCAAGCGGCTGACCACGTTCGTGCACGTGGCCGACTACTTCCCGGTGCGCGACGCGGCGCTCAAGGCGCACGCCTCGCAGGTCGACCCCGACGGCCGGTGGTTCGCCCTGCCGACGGACGTACAGCGGGACGCCTGGCCGACCGAGGACTACGAGCTGGCGCGCTCCCTCGTCGAGACCGCGATTCCCGAGGACGACCTGTTCGCGGGGGTGCGGGAGCGGGTGAGCACCGCGTGACCGGCACCGTCCTGCTCGTCGTGGCCAAGGCCGCTGCGCTCGCGGCGACCAGCCCCTCGCCCGCACCCGTCAGCGCTCGCGCGTCCAACGACAACTTCGTGCGGCCCGGCTGGCCCGGCTTCATCGTGTTCCTCCTGATGGCCGGTGCGGTGGCGCTGCTGCTGCGTTCCTTCGTCAAGCAGCTCAAGCGGATCGACTTCGACGAGGCGGCCACCGACCGCGGCCCGCGCCGGTCGAAGGCGTCGCCGGATGGGTCGGACCCGCCGCCGCCGACCGCGACCCCGGACGAGGGTCGTCAGTCCCAGGAGACCCGGTCCGGCCCCAGCGCGCGCGCAGCCGGTACGTCGGAGCCGGACGGCTCCGCCTGAGGCGCCCGCCCATCCCATCACGGCAGCTGGCCCACCCCGCCGCTTCCGCGCACGCGGGGAGGGGTCACCGGGCTAGTCGGGCCGGCGCAGTCGCTTGACCTCCGAGCGTCGCTTCTTCGCGGCGAGACGCCGTTCGACGGAGGCCCTGGTCGCCTTCGTCGGTCGCCGCGGGCGCGGGGGAGGGGCGATCGCGGCCGTCAGCACCTCGACCAACCGGTGCTCGGCCGCCTCGCGGTTTCGCAGCTGCGAACGCTGCTGCGATGCCGTGATCGTCACGGTGCCGTCCACCAGCCGTCCCGCCAGTCGCTGCAATGCTCGGGCCCGCTGGGGCTCGCTGAGCGCGGCGGAACGGGCGACGTCGTAGGTCAGCTCAACCCGCGAGTCCGTCGTGTTGACGCCCTGCCCGCCCGGGCCCGAGGACCTGGAGAAGCGCCACGACAGCTCGCTCTCGGGGATCACCACCGAGGCGTTCACGCGCAAGTCGCCGGGCACGTCGACAAGGATGCCGCCTCGCGAGTCCGTGCCGGGCGCAACTCAGGCTGGCCGGGCCGCCACCGTCGGGTCGGAGCCGACAGCGGCGAAGCCCCGTACCAGCAGCCACCCGGCCAGGACCATCTCCTGCACCGCGATCGGCAGGTTCAGCGCCCCGTCCAGCACCGGCGTCAGCAGCGCCGTGCTGGCCAGGCTGGCCGCGGTCGCGACGATGAACAGGACGCCCACCATCCGTGCCGTTCGCAGCTCCGCCGTCATCGCCCGCGCCTCCATCCGCCCCTCGATCCCGTCCGCTGATCGATCGGCATGCGATCAGCACAGGCGGAGGAGCCACCGGGCGCCAGGGACGAACGCCCCGGCGGCAGGCTCAAGGAGTGCTGGGCGCCCGCAGCCGCGGCGTACGGCTCTGGTCGGGCTGCAGGTCCTCGGTCACCGGCCGATACCCAGAACACATGACGCGCAACCACCCGATGCGCCCGTCGAGCTCACTGAGGTACGCCTGCTGCTCCACCAGGTGCAGCCCGTCCTTGTTGCGCACCCGCAGCCGGTAGCCCACCCGCTGGCGGTCGGCGAACGCGTCGGTCTCGATCGACTCCACACCCTCGACGACGTCGTCGGGCTCGAACCAGGTGCCGACGGTGTCCACCACCCCCTCGACACCGGGGTCGTCCCACACCCGTCCCGGCGTCATGCCCCGGAAGTCCACCTCCGGATCCAGGAGCCCTCGCAGCGCATCCGCATCCTTCGCCGCCACCGCCGCCGCGAAAGCCGAGGCCAGGTCAGTCGTCATGGCCGGAGTGTGGCATCGCGGCTGGGCCGACCGCCACAAGGGAAGGGAGGTCGTCCGGGACCCACGGACCGGCCGGTGTGCCACGCTCCGTACGTGCTCGGCCGCCCGACCTACCTCGACTGCCTCGCGCGTGACATCGGCGCCTTCGCCGACCTGCTTCGCACCGGCGACCTCGCCGTCCCCGTGCCGGACTGCCCCGGCTGGAGCCTGGCGGACCTCGGCGCGCACCTCGGCGGGGTCCATCGGTGGGCGCACGACATCGTCCGGACCGGCTCGCCGGCGGAGCAGCCGGACGGCCCGCGCGAGCGTGCGGCCCTCGTCGCCTGGTTCACCGAAGGCGGAGGGCAGCTCCTCGACGCGCTGACGTCCACCGACCCGGACGCGACGACCTGGACCTTCGGACCGCACCCGCGGCAGGTCTCCTTCTGGGTACGGCGGCAGGCGCAGGAGACCGCGATGCACCTGCTCGACGCACGCCGCGCGGTCGGCGAGTCGGCCGCGTTCGACCCAGAGCTCGCGCCCGACGGGGTCGACGAGGTCGTCGAGATGTTCGTCCCGCGCCAGGTGCGGCTCGGCCGGATCGCGCCGATCCGGGACGGCGTCCTGCTGCGAACAGGCGACGGGCGCGTGTGGCAGCTGGGCTCGGATCCGGCGGTCCCCGCGGTGGCGACGGTGACCGGGACGGCCGAGCAGGTGCTCCTCGCCTTGTGGCGCCGCGAGGACTGGACCTCGCTGCGCGTCGACGGCGACATCGAGGCGGCGCGGTCGGCCTTCTCGGTCGCCCTCACCCCGTGACGTCTCGCGATCCGGTGCACTTGCCGGGGCCGGCGGGACGTTGCGAGGCTTCGCCCGGTCCGTACCGACGGCGGGAGGGGTCGTCATGTCCGACAAGGAGCTCGTCCGTAGGTTCTTCGAGGACCTCATCGCCGGCGGTGACCTGTCGGTGAGCGAGGAGATCGCGGCGCCGACCTACCTGGAGCACGCCGTCGCACCGTTCGGTCATGACGAGCCCGGCGCCGTTCCCGGTCCGGAGCACCTGCGCGGGGTCGCGCAGTGGCTTCGCGCGCAGTTCCCCGACGTCACGATGTCGGTGGAGTCGATGATCCAGGAAGGTGACATCGTCGCCGCCCGGGTGCGGTCCGCTGGCACCAACCTCGGCCCGCTCAACGGGGTCGTGCCGCCGACGGGTCGCCGCTTCGACGCCTACCAGAGCCACTGGTTCCGGGTCGAGGACGGCAGGCTCGCCGAGCACTGGGCCACGCGGGACGACCTGCCGACGATGATCCAGCTGGGCGTCATCCAGCCGCCCGTCCGGCCCGGGCCGCCCGGCCGACCCTGACGAGACCATCGACGCGGGCGTCGGGAGCAGGGAGGTCGTCACCGCCCAGCAGCCCTGCTGCGCAGCAGCCAGGTTCCGACGATGACGAGGCACGCGCCGGCCACGGCCGGACCGATCAGCCGCAGAGGACGGCTGTCGCTGCTTGCGTACGTCTGCCGCAGACCGCCGTCGGCCCGCCAGGAGAGCAGCGAGGCGTTGGCCTGCGCGGACAGGGCGGAACCGTTGGCCTGGGCGGAGAGGGCCGAGGTCGAGGATTGGAACGAGCCAAGCGAGAACGCGGACATCGCGGAGCCGACGGAGCCGATCGAGGCGAAGGAGCCCACGGAAGCGATCGAGAGCACCGACCCCTTCGAGGCGATGCTCAGCAGCGAGTCCTCCGACCACAACGACCACAGGGAGCTCGAGCCAGCACCCACCGTCGCCTCCGCCTCCCAAGGGGTCAGCACGTCAGGCTAGTGGGCTCATGAGACGGATGCGCGGGCCGAGCTGTCAGGCGCCTCGGGCGCCGGGGCGCCCGTCGCGTCTGACAACCCACCAGCGACGGACGGATGGTGGCCAGGGGTAGGAGTTTCCGAGCGCTGTCACATGG